>JBQTHZ010000001.1:0-12353 GCA_052388515.1 Chloroflexota bacterium
GATCTGCCCGGCGCAGCGCGATGATGATCAGGACCAGGTAGACCACGAGCACGAGCACCACGATGGCGACGACCGCAAGGGTCAGGTACCAGAGCAGCATCAGCCGAGCCCCCGTCCGCCGCGTGCGCCGAGGGCCGTCTCGATGGTTGCCGCGTGCTGCTCGATCTCACCGGCAGTCTCCAGGATCCCGCCCGCGACGCTGATCGTGTCCTCCAGGGCGACGATGTTGGCGGTGTTGCCCGCGATCCCGAGCCCGGCCTCGAGCGCCGTCGCGAAGTGCCGCTCGATCCCGCGCGCCGCGTTGAGCGTGCGGTGCAGCAGGTAGACGACGATCGGCAGCACCACGAGGACCGCCACGATCAGCAGGATCCACCACAGGACGTAGACGAGGGCCGGGATCTCCATCGCTCAGGCACTCTCCTGGCGGCCGACCGCCTCGATGGTGCGGGCGAGGTGCCCGTCGATGCTGCGCAGGCCATCCGCGGCTGCGCTCAGCCCGGCGTTGAGCCGCGTGACCTCGGGCCCGAGATGCCCGGTCTGGGTCTCGATGGCGCGAACGCCGAACGCAATCTTGCCGAGGTAACTGGAGCGCCAGGTGTAGCCGATCGGCTCGCCGCCGATGCTCTCGAGGACCTTGATGATGCGCGCCAGGAAGTAGACGAGGACACCAACCAGGGCGAGCACCGCGACCACCGTCGCGATCATCAGCGCCAGGATCATCGGAACGCCGCCTGTGATCCGTGGGCGCAGGACGGACAGGAGGGACAGCCGGAAGCGTGCCCTTCGATGGCGGCGGTGGCGGCATCGATGCCGGCGGCACGCTCGAGGATCTTCCCCGCGATGCGGTTCGTGGTGCCCAGCAGCGGGATGTGGATCGTGGCGTTCGCGATGCGCTGGCCGACGGCCCAGACCGTGGCGGCGGCGGCATCGATCTGCCGGGCGGTGCCGAGGATGAGCGACAGGAGGATGCCGACCACCACGATCACCACCACGCCCACGACGAGGCTGATTCCCCACACGATGGCAATCGCTGACTCGCTTGGCATTGGCTATCCTCCTCGGATCACCTGTGGCGTGCTGACCGCCTCGACGATCTGCGCGCCGTGCGACTCGATGCTCTCGGCCCCCATCAGGATCTCGCCCGCGATGCGGTTCGTGTCGGACAGCTGCCAGATGACCTGCGTGTCGGCAGCGATCTGCTCAGCAGCCTCGAGTGCCTCGGCGGCGTGACCCAGGATGGCGCGCGCTGCGAGCCAGACGGCGACCAGCAGGGCTGCCGCCACCACGATCAGGACGGCGGCGATGCCGAGGCCCCAGGCGAACACGGTGAAGAGATCGGCGTCGCTCATCGGCTCTCACCCGGCTGATAGGTGTCCTCGCGCTCCTCCTTCGGTGGTCGCACGTGCTCTGGGACGTCGGTCCCCCAGTTGCGCCTGTCACCGCGTCCGGGGCGCCGGCCGCCCGAGAACTGGATCTTCTCGTAGAAGAAGTGGACCACGTTGTCGACGATGTCCGGCTTCTGGATGCTGCCCCACCCGCTCGGCACCCGACCACCATCGACCCGGTCCCAGCGCGTCTCGCGGCTTACCGACCGATTCGAGAGGCTGCGCAGACGCCGAATCCCGAAACCGACCATCTTGGATGCGGTTCCGGATATGTCGGACCCCGGCGGCGCCTTGTAGAACGGGCTGAACTTGTCTGGGAAGCCGGGCATCGTGCAGCCGATGCACACGCCGCCGGCGGCCATGCAGCCACCCATGTGCGATTGCGCGCCGCGGCTCACGATGTTGCAGTTGACGACCGGTCCCCAACAGCCGATCTCGACCAGGCACTCCTTGTCGCCGTACCTCTCGGCGAACACGCCTTCCTCGTAGTAGCCGGCGCGCGTGCAGCCGCGATGGACCGTCTCGCTAAAGAGCCAGGCCGGCCGGCCGAGCTCGTCGAACTCGGGCAGGGGCCCCATGCCCTGGAGGAACATGAGCACGGCCCCGACCGTCTCGGTGAAATTGTCGCCGACCGGCGCGCAGCCGGGGATGTTGATGACCGGTAGCCCCAGGACACTTCGATATTCGGCTCCGAGGAAGTCCATGACGCTCATGGCGCCCGTCGGATTGCCGATGGAGGACGGGACTCCGCCCCACGTGGCGCAGGTTCCGATGGCGATCACGGCGGCGGCGTTGGCCGCCATCGTCCCGAGACGCTCGGCAGTCGGGAAGGGCCGCTCACCGTTCTCGATCGCCTGGTCGCCCATGGCCGACCAGTAGCCGTGCGTGGCGGCCGCGATACGCTCATCGGCGATCGAACCCTCGTAAATGACCACGTAGGGAGCGTCCAGCTCGCCGTCGGCGGCCTGCTGGAAGGGACGGATGAACTCCTCGCCGTTCTCCACGGACAACACCGGGTGGTGCAGGATGACGGTGGGAAGGCCGCTCACGCCGCCGGTCAGCAGATCCTCGACCGAGGGGTTCGTGGCGCCGGTGACCGCGATGCTGCATCCGTCGCAGCTCATGCCTGCCAGCCAGAAGGCGTGGACGACCTTGACCGGGCCCTGCGGCGCCCGATTCGGTACGGGTGCCGGCTCGGGGCTGGCCGGCGGCGCGTCGGAGTCCGGCACCCTGGTCGGTGCGGATGCGGGGGGCGGCGCGCTGACGGCCATCAGATCATGCCGCGCTCGCCGCGGGCTGCGCCAATCGGTCCGCGGCCGCCGTGATCGCCGCAGTGGCTTGGGCATCGGGATCCGAATCGATCAGCGAGCGGCGCTCGCGATCCGCGACGACGACCGCGTCGTCGAATGGGACCGTTGCGAGCAGCTCGACCTCGAGCTTCTCGCAATACTCGCGGATCGCCGCCTCGTCGGCGCCGGAGCGGATCTTGTTGGCAACGGCCCACACGTCCGGGATGCCCAGCTCGCGGGCCAGGGGAACGGTTCGCTTCATCGTCTCCATGGCGCGGAAGTACGGCTCGACCACGACCACCAGTCTTTCGACATGCCGCACGGTCCCACGGCTCAGGTGCTCGAGGGAGGCTTCCGTGTCGAGGATCGTGACGTCGTCCGGGCGCTCCTCGCCGAGGCCGGCCACCACGCCGCGGACGGCCGAATGCTGTCCGCAGATGCAGCCCTTCCCGGCGCCCAGCAGGCCGGTCATGGTCAGCACCCGCACGCCGTCGGGCCCGACCGCCCCGTACTCGTCGACGATCTGCTCGAACGGCCGCCGGAAATGCATCGTCACCGAATCCCCACTTGGTCGCTCCTCGAGCTCTTCGCTCGGGACGCGCCGAAGCCGATCCGCCTTTTCGGCCGGAACCCCGATGGCGACCGCCAGGTTCGGATTTGGATCGCCGTCGAGTGCGTTGACCCCGAACCCCTGGCGCGCAAGGTGCCGTGCCAGCGTGGCCGCGATGGTCGTCTTGCCCGATCCGCCCTTGCCTGCAACCCCGATACGCATAGAAGAGGCTCCTTCAGCGACCCTGGATCGGCTCAGCGTACGTCATCGACCCGAGCCCCGACAACCACCTAAGTGCACGGAGCCGATAGCGACCACCCCTAGCAACGTCGGGGGGCGGCATACTATCCTCATCGCGTGATTCTTCCCAGCCAGCCAAAGAGCGACCTGCTGCGCCGAATCTACTGGCGAGACGAGCTGCTGCAGCTGCTCTTCTGGGTCGAGGGCGAGGGTCTCGGTTCCGACATCGACGCCGACACCATCGACCGGTTCCTCGGCGGCGACAGCGAGATCGCTCTCCTCCACCTGGATCGGTTGGTGGCTGAGGGCTACCTGCAACAGGTGGGAGCCGCCGGATATCGCCTCGCCGCGCGCGGCCGGGATGAGGGCCGCCGGCTGTTCGCCGAGGAGTTTGCCGCGCTGACGCGGCCCACCCATGGCGAATGCGGGGACGACTGCTGGTGCCGACAGGGCCCGGAGGAGGCGCGCTCGTGCCTGGCCACACGACCGGCGTGATGGGCCCGGTCAGCGCCGCGTCCAGCGGTGGCTGGCCACGCGGGTTCCTGCGTCCCTGCCTGCTGCTCCTCATCGCCGAGAGCCCGTGCCACGGCTACGACCTGCTCGATCGGTTGGAGCGGCTCGGGACGCCTGCCGTCGACGCCGGCACCCTGTATCGCAACCTGCGCAGAATGGAGCGCGAGGAGGTCGTCAGCTCGCGATGGGAAGTGTCGAGCACCGGGCCGGCGCGTCGGACCTACGCGATCACGCAGCGGGGCGCGGCCGAGCTCGACGGATGGGTGGAGCTCCTCACCGAGGGCAAGCGCAGCGTGGACGCCTACCTGCGGCGTTTTGGGGCGCTCAGCGCCCGCTGATCGTCGGCGGCCATCGATCGGTTCGCGAGAGGTGTAGACCCCAGGGACGTTGATCACGTCGGTTATGGGCGGTCGGGAAGGGGCTCGTACTCGTTCAGCCGTCATATCAGTAACGCTATATTCGCTGATGGAACGCGGCCCTCCGCGATGGCTCCCTCCGGTGCTGCCGCAGAACAGCTAGGTGCACCGAGCAGTTACCAGCGGCGCATCCGTGCCGATAGCCTGCTCTCCCGCAGGATGGAGGTCTCCCGGCATGGCCAGGCGTCGATCGCTCGCCCCTCTCTTCGTCATCGGGCTGGTGCTCGCCGCGTGTGGCAGCGAGAGCGCCCAAACCCCATCGGTGGCGGCCAGCGCGTCGCCGGACCAGAGCGAGGCACCGCCAACCGAGCCACCCGCGGCCGGTGGAGGCACCCTCGTCGTCGCCATCAGCAGCGATCCGGGACACCTGAATCCGGCGATCACCACCAGTGGCGGCACCCACACCGCCTCCGAACTGCTCTACAACGGCCTGGTCGGGCTCGACGATGACCTGAACCCGATCCCCGAGCTTGCCGAGAGCTGGGAGGTCAGCGACGACGGCACGACGTACACCTTCACCCTCCGGGACGATGTGCTGTGGCATGACGGCGAGCCGTTTACCAGCGCAGACGTGACATTCAGCTTCGAGGAGGTACTGCTCGAGCACCATGCGCGGACGCGCGCCTCGATGAGCTCGGCGCTGGCCTCGATCGACGCGCCCGACGAGACCACCGTGGTGTTCACCTTCAACCAGCCGTACGGGCCCCTCCTGCTCCAGCTGGACGTCACCGAGGCGCCCATCGTCGCCCGGCACGTCTACGAGGGCACCGATCCCCTCGAGGCGCCCGCCAACCTCGAGCCGATCGGCACCGGTCCGTTCCGGTTCGTCAGCTACACCCCCGAGTCCGAGATCCGGTTCGCGGCCAACGACGACTACTTCCGCGGACGACCCCCCTTGGACGAGGTGGTCCAGCGCATCATCCCCGACGCCGGCAGCTCCGTGATCGCGCTCGAAGCCGGCGAGGTGCAGTGGCTATGGGGCGTCCCGGGCGCCGACCAGGAGCGGCTCGCGGCGGACGAGAACATCGAGTTCCTGCGCACGGACCGCAACCCGGGCGGCTCGAACTGCATCATGACGGTCAGCTTCAACCTCGAGAATCCGATATTCGCCGATGTCAACGTGCGACGGGCATTCGCTCACGGCCTTGACCGGCAGGCCTTCCTGGAGCGTGTGCTGTTCGGCGAGGGACGCGTCGCCGAGGCGCCGATCTCGAGCGGCATCGCCTGGGCTCACTCGGACGCAGTCGAGATCCCCGGCTACGACCCCGCGGAGGCGGAGCGCCTCCTGGATGAGGTCGGGTGGGCGCGCGAGGGCGACGGCACCCGGACCGCGCAGGGCGTCGAGGGGGTGGATGACGGAGCCAGCCTGACCGTCGAATTCGCGCACTTCCCCACCTTCGCGCGATACGGTGAGCTGCTTCGCACCCAGCTCGGCGAGATCGGCGTGGAAGTCGAGCTGGTGCCGCTTGAGCCACCTGTCTTTGCCGAGACGGTCTTCACCGATCGAGCATTCGACACCAACATCATCAGCTACTGCAACGGCAATGACCCCGAGATCGGGGTGCGCCGTATGTTCGACTCGGCCCAGATCGGCCCGGTGCCGTTTTCGAATGCCGCAGCCTACAGCAACCCCGACGTGGATCAGCTGCTGACGGAGGCGGTGCAGACCGTCGATCTCACAGATCGCGGGGCCCTGTACGGCGAGATGCAGGAGATCGTGGTGGAGGACCTGCCCTACATATGGATCGTCGAGACGGAGGCGACGCGCGCCCATCGGTCGAGCTGCACTGGGTTCATCGCCTATGCCCAGTTCGCCGAGGCGGCATCCTGCGCTGAGGAGTGAGCCTCCGATACCTGCGGAGGCGCCTGCTCCAGGTCGTACCGGCGGTCGCCGGGATCCTGATCGTCGGCTTCACGCTCATCGAGCTGGCTCCCGGCGATCCAGTCCTCGCCCTCGCGGGGGAGAGCGGCGACGCTGCCTATTACGCTGACGCGCGTGCCCGATTCGGTCTGGATCGTCCGCTGCCGGAGCGCTTCCTGACGTATGCCGGCAACATGCTGCGCGGCGATCTGGGTGTCAGCTACGTCCAGGGACGCCCGGTGGTCGACATCATCGGGGAACGGCTGCCCCCGACCCTGCTGCTGACCGGCGTCGCGCTTCTCATCTCGACCGCTGCCGGGATCGGGCTCGGCGCGATCGCCGCCACGCACCGCCACCGGCTTGCCGATCTCGGCATCCAGATCTCGACGCTCACCATCGACGCTGCCCCGATCTTCTGGATCGGCCAGCTCGCGATCCTGGGGCTCTCGCTTCACCTGGGGCTCTTCCCTGTCCAGGGCCTGTCGAGCCCGCAGGCACCCGAAGGCGCACTTGGTGGGACGCTCGACCTGCTCCACCATCTCGCGCTGCCCGCGCTGGTCCTGTCACTCGGCGAGATCGCCGTGGTCGCGCGCATCGCGCGCATCGGCTTCATCGAGGAGCTGTCGCAGGACTACGTGCGTACGGCCCGCGCGAAGGGGCTCTCGGAGGGACGGGTGGTGCTGAAGCATGCGATGCGGCGCGCGCTGATTCCGGTCAGCACCGTGATCGGTGGACGGCTCGGCCATCTGATTTCCGGTGCCGTCATCGTGGAGGTGATCTTCGGCTGGCCGGGCCTCGGCCGCCTCCTCGTCCTCGCCATGCAGACGCGCGACATGCCCATCATCATGGGCATGTTCCTGATCGTGTCGGTGAGCGTCATCGTCGCGAACCTTCTCACTGACCTGGTCTATGGCTGGCTCGACCCACGCATCGCCTACCGCTAGGGAGCGGCGGCTCGGGCGGCTGCGGGTTGTCGCCCGTGGCCGCTCGCTGCGGCGAGGCGCTGGCCGCCTGGCTCGCACGCCGAGCGCGGTCATCGGACTGGTCCTCACCGCCGTCCTGCTGGTTGTCGCCGCCTTCGCCGATCAGATCGCGCCTCATGACCCCCTGGCGCTGGTGGGACCGCCGCTCCTCGCTCCGTCGGCGGCACACCCGATGGGCACCGACGACCTCGGGCGCGACCTGTTGAGCGGCGTCGTGCACGGCACCCGCACGTCGCTGGCCATCGCGGCCGGGGTCGGGTCGCTCGTCCTCGTCATCGGCCTGGCCGTTGGGTTGACCGCGGGCTATCTCGGCGGACTCGCCGATGATCTGCTCATGCGCTCGACCGAGCTCTTCCAGGTCCTCCCCCGATTCTTCCTGGCCATCGTGGTCATCGCCCTCTTCGGCCCCGGTCTGGACCGGCTCATCCTCGTGCTCGGCGTGACCTCGTGGCCGACGCTGGCTCGCGTCGTCCGGGCCCAGGCGCTTTCGCTGAGGGAGCGCGAGTTCGTCGACGCAGCCCGTGCACTCGGGGCCTCGGAGCGGCGCATCGTCGCTCACGACATCCTGCCCAACGTGCTGCCCGCCGCCGTCGTCATGCTGGCGCTCGTGATGGGCCAGGTCCTCCTCATCGAGGCAAGCCTTGGATTCCTGGGTCTCGGCGACCCCAACGCCGTGAGCTGGGGCTACCTCGCCGGCCAGGCTCAGCGCTTCCTCCGCGTCGCGTGGTGGCTCTCCCTCTTCCCTGGCCTCGCCCTTGTGATGGCCGTCCTCGCCTTCAACCTGTTCTCCGACGGCCTCAACGACCTGCTCCAGCGGCGTGCCTGACCGGTGGCGGCTCGAAATGCCCTGACGAGCCCGCCCCTGAAGCGCCCTGGATCCCTCCCCGGGGCGCTTCAACGTGTCGAGGGATTGACCAGGAGCGTCCGTACGGCGCGTACGGGGCCGGTTTGCTGGTGAGGCAACTAACTTCAACGGAGCGGCCCGAGAACGTCGTTCCCTCGTCGCTGGTCGCTGCGCTGGCAACGCACGACGGAGGAACGGATCAAACTCGGTAGATAGTTGCCGGCGCTGCAAAGGCCGCGCTGCCGCCGTCGAAATCGGCCCCGGACCGCGAACGTGACCAAGGCGCTCCCGGAACGCCGCTGACTGGCGCGCCAGCAACCTGGTTCGGGCCCCGCCGGCCGCCGACCTTCGATGTCGGGACTGTTGCGGAAGGCCGAGGAGTACCCCCGGCGTGCACGCCGCGTGCGATCGACTCGGCCGTATCCAGCACGAGGACCGATCGTGACCACCCCACAGGCCGAGGCCGGCCTCGGCATCCCTCCAGGCGCGGTATCGTCGCTCGAGCGGCAACTGCTCCTCCGCGATCGGTTCTGGACGCGCGCAGCACGCTGGCTACTCGGTGCTGGCGTGGCCACAGGCGGAATCGCTGCGGTGCCCGGCCTCATCGACTACACATCCATCAGGCGAGCCCGCCAACCCATCGGGATCGCCCATGCCGTCGGCAACGCCACCATCCTCGGAATGGCCGCCACCAGCCTGAGGATACGCCTCCGCCGTCGCGGCGATCCAGTGGCCGCAGCGCTGTTCCTGTCTGGCGCCGCGGCAGCGGGTCTCACCGTCACCGGGTGGCTCGGCGGCGAGCTGACGTTTCGTCACCGCGTCGGGGTTGCGAGGTCGCTCCCCCACCGAACCGAGGCCCCTCCACGAAGCCAGTCCGATCTAGGTTAGGTTTCCGAACTTGCCCAGGGGCCCGGGAATGGCGTCGGCCGCGGGCGCTGGCTGGCCGATCGCGCGCTGCACGCTCTCGATGAGTCGGTCGAGGTTGATCGGCTTGGTCAGCACCTCGGCTGCGTCGAGGGTCTCACCCGACCTGCTCCAATAGGCGGACACGACGATGACCGGGATGCGCGACAACTCGGCGCGCTGGAGCATCCGACTCCGAAGGGCAAAGCCAGTCATGCCCGGCGTGAGAAGATCTGTGATAACCAGCGCCGGTGGCTGCTCGCTCATGTGCCTGAGCGCCTTCGCTGCGGACGGTACGGTGACCACCTCGTAGCCGATGGAGGTCAATACCTCGGCAATGATGCTTCGCATGTCCGCCGAGTCGTCCACCACCAGGATGAGGTCAGACCGCCGATCCACGCCCATCTCCCCGATGGCGGTTGTCGGGCGGACTCGGTCAACGGACATCGTGCCGAAGCCCTTTGCATCCGTCGTGCCACCACGAGCAACTCACCTTGAGGCTGAGATCCCTCGTGTCGGCTAGCGGTCGATTGGACGGCTGCTGAGGGCTTTCATGCCCCATCAATCGCCGATGGTCACGCAGCCCCGGGCACGGCGACCCGGCGGTCGGCCTCGACGGCGTGCCATGGTCCGAGGAGCAGATCTCGCTGCTCGGCGGTCAGCAGATCCGCAACCACCATCGCGGCGACGGTGATGCGCACACCAACGAGGGCAACCGGCGCCGCCCGGTCCCAGCCACTGACCGGTGGCGCGGCGACCGCCACCCTCGCGGCGCGAAGCTCCCGCATGCGCCCTGAGGAGACAGCGACATGGCACGCGGCACCGAGCGCGGCGATGAACGGCGGGAATCGCGAGTCGGTGCGACCCCATGACCAACTGGCGGTCATCGCCGCCGACAGTGTCTGCGCCTCGCTGGGCAGAAGTGCACTGGCGTGATCGAGCACCCGCCGCACCGCGACGCTGTTCGGACCGAATCGTGGCACCGCCGTACCGGTCACGGGGCTGCCGCCACGTCCGTGCGCTCGTTGGCTGATCTCCCATCACGGCAGTACCGCTCCACCGTGGCAACCAGCTCGTCGAGAACCACGGGCTTGGTGAGGCGCGCTCGCGCACCGCGAGGGGTGTCCCGGGAATCAGACGGCGCCTGAGCCGAGAGCACCACCAGCGGAATGGATGCGAGCCGCGGTTCGGTGGCCAGCCTGGCGGCAAGACCCCAGCCATCGAGGATCGGCATGAGCAGATCCGCCACGATCACGCACGGGCGCGTCCCGTCCAGCAGCATCCCCATCGCTTCCTCGCCGTGCGCCGCCTGGCTGACCGCGTGTCCCTCGGAGGCCAGCAGCTCGACGTAGACGTCGCGGATGGCGGGATCATCCTCGACGATCAGGACGCTGTGACTGTGCTGCATGGGCGGACCTGTCAGATTGCGAGAGCGTGTGCACATCGTGTGCCCGAGTTCTCAGCCCTTCTTCCGGCTTGCCGCGCTCCTGCTCGGACGGGACCCATGGGCCGGCAGATCAACCGCTGGGAGCGAGACCACGAACGTCGCGCCCTTGCCGCGCGTTGATCGTGCCTCGACCGTGCCGTGATGCGCTCCGACGATCTCGCGGGTGATGTAGAGCCCGAGGCCCAGCCCGCCGTCGCCGGAACGCCCGTCTCCCTGGAAAAAGCGGGTGAACAGGCGTGGAAGATCCTCGCGCGAGATGCCGGGTCCGTGATCCCGGATGCGCAGCTCGGCACGCGAGCCGCGACGGCGCAGCGACACGTCGATGGAGCCGTCGCCGTGTTGCCGGGCGTTGCTCAGCAGGTTGAGGATCACCTGCTGCAGCCGGCCCGTATCGCCGCTGACGTGGATCGATCGCCTGACGCCCGTGATGCGAATCTCGATCTCATCAAGGGTGCGCGCGACCTCGACCATCTCCGTGGTCAGCGCGGCCAGGTCGACCGTCTCGAAGGTGTACTCGAGGCCACCGCGCTGGAGGCGGCTGGCGTCCAGCAGGTCGCCGACCAGCTCGGACATGCGCCGTGCCTGCACCACAGCCCTGTCGGCGAAGCGACGCAGCCGGTCATCACCACCTCCATCGGGTAGCTGACGGCGCAGCAGCTCGACGTAACCGGACAGGGCGGTCAGCGGCGTGCGCAGCTCGTGGGCAACCATCGCCACGAACTGGTCCTGGAGCTCGCGCAGGCTGCGGTCGGTGATGTCGCGGATGACCACGACGCCGCCGCGTTCCCCATTCCTGGCACGCAGAGGGCGCCCACTGGCCTCGAACCAGCGCCGCGTCCCGTCCGGAGCGCGCAGCGCGAATTGGTCCACGAATGTCTCGCCCGCCGCCGCTCGGTGCTCGAGGGCCTCTCGGGAGGGCATCGGCTCGCCCCTGGTGACCTCGAGCACCGAATCCGCCTCCGCCCCGGCGAACAGCTCGTCATAGGCCTCGTTGGTGAGCATCGCCTCGCCGCGCTCGTCGACCATCATCACCGCATCGGCCATGCTCGCCATGGTGGTCGCCAGCCGTTGCCCCTTCCGATCGCTGATCTCGCGCTGTGCGACCAAAGCCTCGTTGGCCTCCTCGAGCTCGATCGTGCGCGCCTCGAGCTCGGTGTTGGTCGCGTTGAGCTCCTCGATGGTGGCCTGCAGCTCCTCGTTGAGTGTCTCGAGCTCCTCGTTCGTTGCCTGGAGCTCCTCGTTGAGGGTCTCGACCTCCTCGGTGGACGCCTGCACTTCCTCGTTGGAAATGAGCAGCTCGTCATTGGAAGCGCGCAGGAGGGCGACCGCATCGGTCTGCTCACGGTTGGCGGCGATGAGCTGCCGGTGCGTGTCCGCCGAGCGTTGAAGACGAACGGCCTGCTCCTCGAGCCTGCGTCCGCGTTCGGCCAGCTCCTCCTCCAGCTTGGCGACACGACTCACCTGCGCGTCGTCTGCGGCCTCGCGCGCGCGCTCCGCCTCGGCCTCCACCGTCTGGACTCGCCGTTCGAGATCAGTGCGCGCCCGCTCGACAGCGGTCACGTCGCGAATCTCGATGACGACGGATCGCTCGCCGTGCGTGTTCGGGCTGACCGGGGTGAAGCTCAGCTCGAGGTCGGCGCCCTCCCCCCATTCGCTGGTGGTGGTGGTGGTGTGGAAGACCGCAGCGCCGGGCTCGCCGCGCAGGGCTGCGTCGATCATGGCCCGCAGCTCGGTTGACGACAGTCCGACGGCCAGGTGCACGAAGTCGTCGCCGATGGCGATCCCGTGGATGCTGAGCATCTCGCGCGCGGCCGCGTTGATGCGAGACATGTCATACCGCTCGTCGACCACCGCGACGCCGGTCCGGAGCGAAAGGAGAACGCCCTCGGTCCGGTCCGCCACCGCGCGTCGCTCTTCGCTCT
>JBQTHZ010000002.1:0-3197 GCA_052388515.1 Chloroflexota bacterium
CGTCCGTCGAAAACGATCCGGTTGTACGGCTCGTCGGACAGGATCCACACCGGGTGACCGATGCGCGCGGAGGCATCGGTCAGGGCCTCGGCCAGCGACGTCAATGCCTCGGATGTGTAGACGCGGCCGGTCGGGTTGTGTGGGCTGTTCACCAGCACCGCTCGCGTGCGCGGACCGATGGCTGCGGCGATGCGGTCGACGTCGAGGTCGAAGGCCGGCGGCTCCAGGGCCAGCCGCACCGCCGCTCCGCCGGTCGCGAGGATGAGGATTTCGTAGAAGAACCACGGCGGCGAGAGGAAGAGGACCTCGTCGCCCGGCTCGACGAGGGTGCGCAGCGCCACCGCGATGGCGGCGAAGCCACCGTTCGTCATCGCCACGTCCTCGGGATCCCACGCCATCCCGGTCCGGGCCGTGAGCGCGTCGGCGACCGTGCGCTGCGAGGCGGGCTCCGACAGCTTGTAGGCGAACCAATCCTTGTCCTGCGCGACGACGTGGCGCTGGAGCGCATCGACGTAGTCGGGAAGCGGCATCTCCTGGGGATTGCCGACCGCGAAGTTCGCGATGTCCGGCTCGCGGTTCAGCTTCGAGTACGGCCCGCTGAAGAACGACAGGAATGGCGCAACGCTCTGGCGCAGCCGATCCCGGTGGCGCGTGACGGACGTGGTCATTCGGCTGTCCTACGTGCTCGAGCGGTCGCCGTGCGCCTCCGTGACGGTCGGCTGCCGGTGCGACCTACTTCTTCTTCTTGCCGCCGGGCTTGGCTCCGCCCTTTGGCTTCTTGCCGTGGCTCTTCGAGCCGGGTCCCTTGTCGGGCATGTCGCCGTCTCCGTACATGGTGGACGTCCTCGACTCTACGCCATGGGATCAACTGCCCCGCCCACCCGGGCTACGACACCGAAAACACATGGCGCTCCCCGCTGATGCCCTTCAGCTCGAAGGCGCCGCGGTCGGCGAACGAGAGCTCCCGACTCTCGACCAGCCCGCGGGTCGTGTCGGACACGAACACTTCGTTCGGTCCGGCCAGGGCCATGATTCGCGCCGCGACGTGAACCGCCACGCCCCGGACGTTTCCCGGAACGGCCTCGATCTCACCGGAATGGACGCCGGCGCGGATCCGCACATCGAGATGCGCCAGCGCCGGTCCCAACGCGCGAGCGGCAAGCACCGCGCGCTCGGCCCCGTCGAAGATCGCCAGCATGCCGTCACCGGTGGTCACGACTTCGCGGCCTCGAAAGCGATCGAGGATGCTTCGTGAGATGGCGTGGTGATCCTCGAGCGTCTTCGACCAACCCCGATCGCCGAGTCGCCCGGCCAGGGCGGTGGAGTCGACGATATCGGTGAAGAGGATGGTGGCGAGGACCCGTTGGCCGCTCGGAGGCGATGCCCAGCGATGGGCGCCGGTCCAATCGATGGTCTCGCATGCCTCGTCACCGACCACCCATGCATCGTGACCGGGCGGAATGTCGACGACGTCGTACGGACCGCACTCGAGCTCCGTGCCGTCGTCCATTCGCACTCGCATCCGGCCGGTCACGACCACCCCGGTGTGGTGGACCAGGCAGCTCGGCGTGCCGACGATCGGCTTCACGTGTTTCGACCACTGCCATCCGGGCTCCTGGTGGGTGAGCGCGACAACCAGCTCCCCGAGGTGGACTTCGTCGCTCCGTCCGAGCGGGAAGACCTCGCGCTCGTCCGGCGTCAAGAGGCTCTTGCGTTGAGTGCCGGCCATCAGTCCTCCTCCGCGAAGCAGCGACAGCCTAACCTCGGACCGTCCGACGTGGAAGGGCAACCCACACTCGCAACGGCGCACTCGGCCTGAGCGATGCTTGACGCGCCTCCTATATTGACTGAACGATGCGTTCGGTCAAATCGTGAAGCGGCGTCCGTACCGGCTGGGGAAGCGCGCTGATGCAGCGACGGCCACCCGGCGCCGGATCGTCGAGGCGACGCTCACCCTCCACGATGAGCGGGGGATCATCGGCACGAGCTTCCGCGACGTTGCCGGCCGGGCCGGTGTGTCTCCGGCAACCGTGCTCAGCCACTTCCCGCGGATGGGGGACCTGGTCGAGGCATGCGGGCGGCTGACCAACGACCTGTACCCCATGCCCACCGAGGCCGTGCTGCTCGGCGCCGGGACCCGCGTCGAACGCCTCCGGCTCGTGGCCGGGGCGCTGTTCACCTGGTGGGACCAGCTGGCATCGGGCTGGGACCACCTCCAGGTCGATCGACGAAGCCTCTCGGAGGTGGATGCCTGGCTCCGTGACGTGGATGCTCGCCATCGGGTCCTGCTCGCCGCCGCGCTCGAGGTCGATGCCGGCCATGCGTCGGTCGCCATTGGCACAGCCCTCACCTCGTTTGGTTCGTGGCGATCGCTGCGCGATGCCGGCATGAACGTCGGGCAGGCGGCGGGCCATGTCGCCCGGACTCTCGCCGGCTCACTGCGCGAAGGTCGCCCTCCCACAGACTCGAAAGGACGGATGCACTGATGGACGTCTTCGTTGCCTTCAAGTATCTCCACGTCGTGACGATGTTCTTCGCCGTGGCCCTTGCCGTCAGCGGCGAGATCGTCGTTCGTCGTGTTGCTCAGAGCGGGGACGTGCGTGCCATCCGCACGACCGTCGAGAAGGTGAAGCCACTCTCCGGGCCGATCGCGACCGGCCTCTTCCTCGCCGGGGTGGCGTTCGGCATCCTCGCTGCGCTGACGGGCCAGATCGATCTGCTGCGACCCTGGCTTATCGCGGCATACGTGGCCTTCATCGCCGCAATCGCGATCGGGATCAGCGTCACAGATCCGTGGGTGGAGCGGCTCGAGCAGGCAGCGGGTGCCAGTCCCGAGGGTGCGCCGTCTCCCGATCTGGCTGCTGTCATCGACGATCGGCGTGCCCGGATCGGCGCGTGGGCGCTCCAGGGCATGATCGCGTTCATCGTGTTCCTGATGGTTGTGAAGCCACTCGGCTGAGGGTCAGGCTGACCTGTCGGTGCCGATGCCCGCGATGCGATCGAGGTGCTGGTGGAGGTCGTGCGCCCGCCTGCTCGACCGCCTTATGGCGCCCCTTACACCTCGATGGGCACCGGATACACCTCGGTCGCAGGGTGGCCGGTTCGCTCGTGGATGCGTCTGACGGCATCGGCGTTCGGCGCCTCTGAAACACACCACACCATGCCTGACTCGGGATCGGCCCATGCCCGCTGGAAGT
>JBQTHZ010000003.1:0-15956 GCA_052388515.1 Chloroflexota bacterium
CCGGCGTCCGTCGCGCACCAGCTTGCCGCTCACGACCAGGTCGTCGATCACGCGCCGCAGATCGGCCTCCGGCAGGTCGAGCCTTGCCCCGCCGCGGTGCCGGCTCGGTGGGCGCCGCTCCGCGAGCTCGGTCACGCGCGCGACGAGCGCATCCATGCGCAGGTCGGCCGACAGCGGCTGCTCGCGATGGAATCGGCGAAGGGCCAGGAGCACGAGGCGCTCGGCCACGTGCCGCTGGTCGGGGTCGATGGCCCCGATCGTCACCCCGGACGCGTTCCCTCGACCGCGATCCGGATGGCCTCCGTCTCCTCGTCGCTCAGGTTGTGCGGTGAGCCCCCGTCCGCCACCGGCTTGGCGAAGATACGCGTGTTGGCCCGCCCGTGCAGGCTGCTGATGACGATTCCGTCGCGCTGATCGTCGAGCAGCGCGATCGCGAAGCTCTGGTCCGAACCGGTGTCCTCGAACGGGTTGAAGCGGACCAGGCCGATGTGCTGGAGGCTGCGCTGGCTTCGCCGATCGATGACGGCGTGCATCGCCTCCATCTCGTTCATGCGCTCCTCCGCGCGGACCGCCTGCTCCGCGTTTCCGACCAGCCGATCGTGGAGCGTGCCGCCGTCCTGGTCGCGCACGAGCTCGCGGTAGGTGCGCACGGCGCGGCCGATCCGTGCGCTCTGGACGATGAAGCCGATCAGAAGCAGCAGCACGAGACCGGCGAGCACGCCGAAGGCGATTGCCAGGTTGTCGGTGAGCAGGCGATCGAGGTCGGACATCAAATCGGCGGTATCATAGCCGTCCCGCGGCCTTCCACCCGGCCGCGGCCTGCCGTTCGATCACGCACGAAACGAGGTTTGACCGATGGCCCGCCGCGCCGGAAAGGCAGCCAACCGCAAGGCCCGACAGCGTTCGGCCACCCAGCGCGCGAACCGTCCCGCCGCATTGACGCCGCCGGCAGCCCCCGCCGAGCCGAAGGAGGCGATCCCGCCGGTCGGCACACCGGACGCGCGCGAGGCGGTCTCGCTCGACCCGCCGCGGCGCGCTTCGCCGCCCGCCTTGAGGAGCGGAGCATCCACGCTCACGACGCGTGAGCGCGCCGAGTACCACTACGTCGAGCGTGACCTGCGCAATATCGGCATCCTGACCGTTGTGCTGGCCGCCCTCCTGCTCGTGGCCTGGCTCGCATTCTCCGCACTCAGTCTCACCGGCTGACGCAGCGATGAGCTTCCGGTGATTGGTACCTGAAAGGACTGGCGGAGCGGTGCGTGAGAGCCGGGCGCCCATCGAAATGGATGCCCGGCTTCTCGTGACCAGGGTCAGCCCTCGGCCAGGAAGGCCTCGAGGCGGTCCCAGGTCTCGATTGCGCCACCGACCATGCCGGTCGCCAGGGCGCCCTCGATGATCTCCGGCGATCCCATGTGGCCGATCGACGTGACCTTCGTCTTCCCGTCGATCTCCTCGAGGATGAAGGTCTCGGGGCCGCCCTGCGGACCGACACCCTCGACGTCGAACATGAACGTCCACCTGTAGCCCGCCGGCGGGGTGACCTCGAGGTATTCCCCGTAGAACTCCACGTCATCCCGATCGGGTGCGCTGCTCACGTAGCGCCACGTGCCGCCCGGCCGAACGTCCATCTCGGCGACGGTGGTGGTGGTGCCATGCGGACCCCACCAGCGCGGGATGAGCTCCGGATCGGTGAAGGCCTTCCACACCTGCTCACGCGGAGCGTCGAAGGTGCGCTCAAAGACGAGGTCGCCACCCTCCGAGTAGATGGTGGTCGTGTCGGTGCTACCGCGGTCGATTCGCGTCGATGTCATCGTCGTCTCCATGTCCCTGCTCCTGTCTGTCCTGCACGTCGCGTAGATAGGCATCCAGCCGTTCGAAGCTCTCCTCCCAATGTCGGCGGTACTGCCCGACCCAGTCGGCGATATCCCGCAGCGGCCCCGCCCGCAGCCGTCGCGGCCGCCACTGCGCCCGCCGTCCCCGCTCGATCAGCCCTGCCCGCTCCAGCACACGCAGATGCCTGGAGATGGCGGGCTGGCTGATGTCGAACGGTGCGGCCAGCTCGGTGACCGATGCCTCACCAGCGGCGAGGCGAGCCAGGATCGCCCGCCGGGTCGGATCGGCAAGAGCTGCGAACGTCGTGCTGAGCGGGTCGGCTTGCTGCATATCCATCACCTTCAGGTTATATAACCTTTCGGTACTATACATCGGCGACGAAGGCTGTCAAGCCCTCTCGATCGGTTGCCTCCTCGGCTACGCTGGGTTGCACCGCCGACGGTCACGGAGAGCCGCCGGGGACGAGGACGGAGGACCCATGAGCTTCGATGTCATCGGTGAGCTGAACTGGCTGGCGGTGATCGTCGGCGGGTTGATCTACTTCGCGCTTGGCGCCCTGTGGTACTCCCCCGCAGTCTTCGGGCGGCAGTGGCAGCGGGCCATCGGCTGGGACCCGCAACGGACGCCGCCGGAGATGAGTGCTGCCACGTACGCGGTACCGGCGATCGCGTACACGGTCATCGCGATCGCCATCGGGATCCTGGCGCGTGCCACCGACAGCGAGGACGTTGGCAGCGGGCTCGTGCTGGGCCTCGTCGTGGGCGTCGGCATCTCGGTGATGCACACCATCGGAGACGCGGTATTCGACCCGAACAAGCCTGAGCCGTGGACCTGGTTCGCGATCACGGCCGGCTACCACGCCGTCGGGCAGCTGATCGTCGCCGTGGTGGTCTCAGCCTGGCGCTGACCGTCCGGCGCCGGCTGAGCCGTGGCCCAGCCGTTGGGAGTGCCATACGACGAATCGCTCGACGGGTGGCGGTCGCGCCGCACCTGGTGGGGCGCGCTGCTACCCCCCGGGATCGCGACCTCGTCGCTCCTCGAGCCGCCGCCGGCGGAGGCGCTGGAGCCGCTCGCCGATCTTGAGTTCCAGACCCTCATCGGACGGCTCGTAGAACACCCGACCGATCAAGTCGTCGGGCAGGTACTCCTGGTCGACGTCGGCGTCGTCGTAGTCGTGCCGGTACAGGTACCCGCGACCGTAGCCCTGCGCGCGCGCAAGTCGCCGATGCGCCGACGGACGCAGATGCAGCGGCACCGGCAGCCGACCGTGCTCCTGGATCTCGGCCAGGGCGGCGAAGTAGGCGGCGCCGGCGCGGTTCGACTTCGGCGCCGATGCCACGTATGCGGCCGCCTGCGCCAGCGCGTACTGCGCCTCTGGCAACCCGATCATCTCGGTCGCCTGCATGGCGGCCACTGCCACCTGCAACGCCCGCGGATCGGCATTGCCGACATCCTCCGACGCGGCAATCACGATGCGCCGCGCGATGAACGTGGGGTCCTCCCCCGCCGCGACCATCGAAGCGCACCAGTAGAGCGCCGCGTCCGGATCGTTGCCGCGCATGCTCTTGATGAAGGCCGAGGCGGCCTCGTAGTGCTGGTCGCCGACACGGTCGTAGGCCAGCAGGCGTTGCTGTGCAGCCTCGGCGACGCCCTCGGGGCCGATCCGTGCGCCATCGGTCACCACGGCGGCCGCCGCCTCCAGGATGTTGAGGGCGCTGCGCGCGTCGCCGCTCGCCAGGTCGAGCAGCGCGGCGCGTCCATCCGCGCTCAAGGTGACGCGACCGGCCAGGCCGCTCTCCGCATCGGCCAACGCGCGGTCGACGATCTCGCCCAGCGCGCCCGTGTCGAGCGGGTCGAGCCGGTAGACGCGCATCCGCGACAGGAGCGGCGAGTTGATTTCGTAGTACGGGTTCTCGGTGGTCGCCCCGATGAGCGAGATGGTGCCCTCCTCGACGTGCGGCAGCAACGCGTCCTGCTGCGACTTGTTGAACCGATGCAGCTCGTCAATGAAGGCGATCGTCGCCCCGCCGGCATCGCGAAGCGCCTTCGCCTCGGCGACCAGGGCGCGGATGTCGGCCACGCCGCTGGTCACCGCGCTCAGCTGGCGCCAGGTGCCGCCGGCCCGGTCGGCCAGCAGCCGCGCCAGCGTCGTCTTGCCGCTTCCGGGCGGCCCCCACAGGACCAGCGACGGCCGGTTGCCGGGCCTCACGACGCGGGTCAGCGCGCCATCCGGCCCCACGAGATGTGGCTGGCCCACGAATGCCTCGAGTGTGCGCGGGCGCATGCGCGCCGCCAGCGGCGCGTCAGGCAGCGTTGCCTCGCCGAACAGGGGTTCGGTCGCATCAGCCGTGGGGCGACGGCGCGGCATCTCGGCCTCCCAGCTTGGCGATGATGCTCCCGGCGGTGACGACCGCCCAGACGCCCTCCAGGAGCAGGAACCCCCAGTCGGCGCCGAGCCAGGCGAGGAGCGCCAGGACGGCGCTGCCCACCAGGTTCAGGAGCAGGTAGGCCCACGACGAGGGGTCGAGCATCCTGAACAGTGACGCGATGTAGGCGCCCAAAATGAGCAGCGCGCCGGCCACCTGGAAGATCTGATCCATGCGGCGATTATGATGCGAGGCATGGAACCGAATCTTCGGACCCCCGGTCCGACACCGATCCCCGACGCCGTCCGCGACGCCCAGGCACAGCAGATGATCGACCACCGCGGCACCGAGTTCGGCGAGCTGTTGCGCGAGACGTCGACGGGGCTGGCGGAGCTGATCGGCACCGGCGGCGAGGTCCTGCTCCTGACCGGCTCCGGATCGGGCGCACTCGAGGCGGCGGTGGTCAACACCCTGTCGCCCGGCGATCGCATTCTCGTCGTCACCATCGGCTCCTTCGGTGACCGATTCGCCCAGGTGGCGACCGCCTTCGGCGCCGACGTCGAGCTCCTGGAGGTCGACTGGGGCAGCGCCGCCGATCCGGCCGTTCTCCGCGAGCACCTTGCAACGAACCAGCCGTATCGCGCGGTGCTCATCACGCACAACGAGACCTCGACCGGCGTCGCCAACCCGCTCCGCGAGCTGGCGATGGTGGTACGCGAAGCTCCCGGCGACCCGCTGCTGCTCGTGGACGGCATCAGCGGACTTGGCGCCATGCCGTTCGAGATGGACGCGTGGGGCGTCGACCTCGTGGTGAGCGCCAGCCAGAAGGCATGGATGGCATCGCCCGGCATCGCCATCGCGGCGGTCGGCGACCGCGCGCGGGCTGCCGGAGAGCGGGCGCGCATGCCCCGCTTCTACTGGGACTTCGCCGAGGCACGGAAGTGGGCCGGCAAGGGCCAGACGCCGTGGACCCCGGCCATCACCGTCCTGTACGGACTGCGTGTCGGCGTCCAGCGCCTGCGCGACGAGGGCCGCGAGCGGACCTGGGCCCGGCACCGGGCGATCGCCACCGGCGTCGTGGCCGGCTTCGAGTCGCTCGGCCTGCGGCCCGTCGCGCCGGCCGCGTGTCGGTCCGCAACGGTCACCGCCGCCTGGCTGCCCGAGGGCCTCGAGTGGGGTCCGTTCAACGCGGCCATGCGCGCCAGGAACCTGGTCATCGCCGGCGGCCAGGGCAAGTGGGCCGGCAGGATTCTGCGGTTCGGCCACATGGGCGACGTCGGCATCGAGGAGATGGCCGATGCGCTCGAGCGCATGGGCGACACCCTTTCCGAGTTCGGGCACGAGGCCGATGGCCCGGCCGCCGCAACGGCGGCGCGTTCCGCCTACGAGGCGCTGACCGCCGGCGTCCGGTGACCGATCGGCGTCGTCTCCTCCTCGTCCGTCACGGCGTCACCGACTGGAATCGCGAGGGTCGCTTCCAGGGGCATCTCGATCCACCGCTGGCCGAGGATGGCCGGATGGAGGCGGAGCTGCTGGCGGCGCGCCTCGCCGCGGACGACCACCTGCGACCGGGCCGCATCATCAGCTCGACCCTGGCTCGAGCCTGGCAGACGGCGGAGCCGATCGGCACCCGAGCCGGCGTCGTCGTCGAGCCCGACGCTCGCCTGATCGAGATCGGACAGGGCGACTGGGAAGGGCGAACGCACGACGACCTGGCCGCCAGCGACGCCGATCGGTACGACGCCTGGCGGCGAGATGCCGGCATCCGTCAACCTCCGGGCGGCGAGGCGATCGAATCAGCGACCGAGCGGGTCCGCGCGCTGTTGTCCGACCTGGAGGCCGAGGACGGTCGCTGGCCACTCTGCATCGTCAGCCATGGAGGGACCCTCCGCATCCTGGCGCGGCTGCTGCTGGACGCCGGCGGAGATGCGTCATGGAGTTTCGACGTCGACAATGCCTCTCTCGGCGTCTGCTCATCGACGGACACTGGCTGGCGGCTCGATCGCTGGAACGACACGCTGCACCTGCTCGGCACGACGCCGACCCACATCGACGAGGCAGAGGGGCGCCCGCTCGCGCTCTGACCTCAGTCGCGGCGACGCACGACCCGGCGCAGGCCGCGGCGGACCGCCAGCCACACCAGGGGGAGGCGCAGGCGAGCCCAGGCTTCCTCGAGCCGGCTCGAGGCCGTCTGCGTCATGCGCCGGCCGGAGTATGCCTGCCAGACCTTGCCGTCGGCCACCGTTCGGATCGGCTCGACATGGGACGGCAGCTGTTCCTCGAGCCACCCCGAGTACTCGTAGATCGTCTCTGACGGCCGCGGGCCGACGCCGGCCCGGTCGGCGGCGAGGGTCAGCCGTTGCCAGGCGCGGTCGCCGGCGGGGAGCAGCCGCCATCGGCGCTGCAGATGGCGCATCCGAATCCAGATGAAGGTGGCCGCGCCGAGCACCAGCACCGCGATCAGCAGCGCATTCCCGCTGCGGGCCGACTCGGCTGCGCCGGGGGCATCGGGCTGTGCGGCATCGATGCCGCCGTCGATGAAGTCGACGGACGGCAGGGCGCTGATGTTCCGCCGCAGGGCCGGATCGAGCTCGAAGTCCAGGAGTGGATCGACGCCCGTCCGCGGCGGCGTGACGGTGCTCGGGTCGCCGCCTGCACGGCTGAAGCGCGAGTCGATCGACTTGGTCGCCTCGAAGATCTGCCAGCCGTAGCCGGGGAAGTAGATCTCGGCCCAGGCGTGCGCGTTCGCCTCGCGGACGAGATAGGTGTCCTCCTCGATCAGCTCGCCGGGGGCAAAGCCGACCGCCATCCGCGCAGGAAGGTCGAGTGACCGTGCCATCATGACCATGGCGCTGGCGAAGTACTGGCAATAGCCCCGCCGGTCGCTCTCCGGGTCGAACAGGAAGAAGTCGACCAGGTCCACGCCGCTCTCGGGTGCGGGCACGACCGTGTCGTAGGTGAAGCTGCGGTCACGCTGGAGGTAGGCGGCGAGCGCCTTGGCCTGCTCGTACGGATTCGTGGCAGTGGCGGTCACATCGAGCGCCAGCTGACGGACCCGATCGGTCACCGTCGCATCGTCGAGGTACAGGTCCGCGACCACCGGCGGGTAGTCGGTGCCCGCCGCACCGAGCTGGGCCTCGTCCGCCTCGGTCAGCGCCACCGAGAGCTGATAGCCCTCGCCCGGACCGATCGGGTTGGCCGCCTCGACGCCGCCGAGCACCGGCCGGCCTCCGGGCTCGTGGATGACGATGGGCGCATAGATCTCGAGCGGCGAGCCTGCGGTGAACAGGTTGCGACCGAGCGTCTGGGCCATGCTGATCGTGATGGTCTCGATGGCATAGGCCTCGCTGGGACGCTCTGGCGTCGGACCGGCGAAGAGCGCGTCGCCCGGCGCCACCTGGCGCCTCGTGCCGTCGCTGCGCTCCCAGCCGCGCCCGGTGTACACGTCGTACGTCGCCGTTCGCAGGTAGTGCGGGCGCGGCGCCGCCAGCGTGAGCGCCTCCTCGTCACGGCTGACCCACTCCCCCTGGACGGTGAAGCTCGCGCCGAACGTGCTCCCGGTGATCCTCGAGTTCGGATTCGTGAGCGCGCCGAACGCGCCCTCGAACTGATCGCGCACGCCGGTCCACACGCCGTCGAAGCTGCGCCACGCGCTGGTCAGCGGTGCCGCCACCGCCACGCTGGTCAGCACCCAGGCGAGGAGCACGCTCGCCGCCGCGAAGACGATCCCCGACCGCATGATGGCGGCGGGTACCTCGAGGTTCTCGTTCACGCGCCGGCGCTGCCAACCATCCTGTCGGTCCACCAGCGCGGCCCGCAGCCAGAGCAGCAGCGCCGCGATGACGAACAGGATCAAGTGGCCGAACAGGTCGGTGAACGTCGCCGACAGGTTCACGATCATGGCCGCCCCGAGCAGCAGGATCGCGTCGATCACACGGTTGTGGCGATAGACGGCGTAAGCCGCCATGAACGCGGTCGACCACATCAGGACGCCGAGGCCGATCGCATAGGGCGAGAGCTGCGACGGATATCCCGTCTCGAGCATGGTGATGGTCCAGCCAAGGACGTCGTCACGCAGGGCCTCGATGCGCCCCGCCTGCTCGAGCGCGGTGTGATACTCCCCGCCGATCGCCCAGAGCACGACCCCTCCGCCGATGAGCGCGCCCGCCGGAAGGGCGATGACGATCGTCAGTGGAAGAACACCGAGGAGCGCGCCGGCGAGGATCGCCCACAATGCCACCGGCGGCAGGAAGTCGAGCTGATCGAGCCAGTTGGCGCCCTGCACGGCCCACGACAGCGCGAGCCCCATGATGATGAGCAGGCCAAGGCTGAGCCAGCCGGCGCGCGGATAGAGCAGGCGCTCGCGGAGATCAGGCACGCGTTCGCGCCCGACCGCCGATCGCCTCGGCGAGATCGTCGCCGCGCTGGACCAGGCGATGTTCGATGTCGTACTCGGCCAGCGCGTGGCGTACGGCAGCCAGCTCCGCGCGCGCGTGGATGTCCGGCTCGACCCCGATATAGGACGAACGGTCGAGCAGGATGACGAGCGCTGCGACGCCGCGACGGCGCAGCGCGGAGAGGCCGCGCACCCAGGCCCGATCGGTCGATCCGGTGATGAGGCACAGGGTCATGCCGCGCCGCAGCTGGGGGAGCGTCGCGGTGATCACCTCGGCGAGCGGATCGGAGCCATCGGCCTGCACGTTGGCGAGCAGGTGCAGCAGCTTCTGCTCCACGCGCGGACCCCGGTCGGGCTGGTGGACCTGCGTGCGTCGTGCTGACGCCGTCATCGCCACCGACCTGTTATCCGACAGCGTGCGCATGGCAATCGAGGCGGCGATCGTGACGGCGCTCTCGACGGACGCATCAGTCCCGATCCCGGCATGCACGCCGCGCTCCAGGTCGAGCACGATCCACAGGTCGGCCGCCTGCTCGAGGTCGAACTCCTTGACGTGCAGCTCGCCGTGACGGGCGCTGGAGAGCCAATGGATGCGGTTGATCGCGTCGCCGTGCACGTAGGGGCGGACGCCGCTGACCAGCGGCGTGGCCGCCTCGTACCGACGGCGCATCGGCGTCGTGCCGTCGATCGGTGACGGGGGCAGCCGCCAATGCGGAAGCGGGACGACTTCGGGGAATACGACGATGCTGGTCGGAGCACCGACCGTCATCTCGCTCCTGAACAGCCCGAATGGGTCGCCGGTCCGAACGCGAAGCGCACCCAACCGGAAGCTGCCGCGCCGGGTGAGGGTCACCTTCGCCAGCCATTGCCGCGTGCTGCGCGATGGAACGCCGATGACGCGGCCCGGAAGGCTGGCGGGAAGGGTCGATTCGTTCCAGGACTCGATCCACGGCTTGCCCCATCGGTCGTGGTTCTCGACGCGGTAGATGGCCTGCAGCACCTCGCCGACATGCGTGCGCGGATTGAGGACGCGGTAATCGGCGCGCACGTCCTTCAGGCCGCGACGCGCGTACAGCCATGAGCCGATGCCGATGGCGGCCATCAGGTAGGTCAGGAAGAAGAGGAACTCGATCCCGGTGCTGAACGCGGCGACGACCAGCGCGGTCCCGAGGAAGAGGAGACGGAGGTGGCGGCTGAAGAGCCCCATGGCGGGATCAGGAGACTCGGCTGCGTTCGGTCTCCGCCGCGGCGGCGGCATCGGCCACCGGCACCGAGGCCAGGATCTCGCGCACGATCTGCTCCGGATCCACCTCGCGCAGGGACGCCTGGCTCTTGACGATGAGCCGATGCGCAAGGATCGCGACCGCCAGCTGCTTCACGTCGTCGGGAATCACGTAGTCCCGACCGTTGAGCGCGGCGTGCGCCTGGGTGGCGCGATAGAGGTTGAGCGAGCCACGCGGCGATGCGCCGAGGTAGACGTCGGGATGCTCGCGGGTGGCGTGCACCAGGCGCACGATGTACTCGGCCACCGCCTGATCGACGTAGACCTCCTTGATGGCGGTCTGCATCTCGCGCAGCTCGTCCAGGCCGAGCACCTGCTCGACGTCCCCCAGCGGATGTCGCCGTTTCTGCTCGTCCAGGATGACGAGCTCCTCCATGGCCTTCGGGTAGCCGAGCCGCAGGCGCAGCATGAAACGGTCGAGCTGTGCCTCCGGCAGCGCGAAGGTGCCCTCGTACTCGATCGGGTTCTGGGTGGCGATGACCAGGAACGGTGACGGCATCGGGTAGGTGACGCCGTCGATCGTGGCCTGCCGCTCCTCCATGCACTCCAGCAGCGCGCTCTGCGTCTTGGGGGTGGCCCGGTTGATCTCGTCGGCCAGGACCACCTGGGCCATGATCGGTCCGGGGCGAAACTCGAACTCGGTCGTCTTCTGGTTGAAGATCGACAGCCCGGTCACATCGGACGGGAGCAGGTCGGGCGTGAACTGGATGCGCCGAAAGCTGCAGCCGATGCTCTGGCTGAGGGCCTTTGCCAGCATCGTCTTCCCGACGCCGGGAACGTCCTCGATCAGGATGTGCCCCTGGCAGAGCAGCGCGACGAGGGCCAGGCGCACCTCCACGTGCTTGCCCACGATCACGCGCTCGACGCTGGCGACCACGCGCTCGGCCGGGCCTTGGACATTCTTCACGGTCTGCTCGTCTCCCCTATCCGGGCCAGGGGCGCCGCCGCTCGGGGCCCGTTCTGTGCAAGACAATACCCCAGCACGTTACGGGACGGTTCACTCGCCGCCTGACAGGCGCAGCCACTCGGCCATCACCTGGCCCGCGATCGGCGCGGCGCGTCCGGAACCCGATCCCCCGCTCTCGACGAGGACGGCGATGGCGATCTCGGGGGTCGCGTCGTTCTCGGCCGGCGCAAACCCGATGAACCAGGAGTGCGGTGCCTGCTCGCCACCGAGCTGCGCGGTCCCGGTCTTGCCGGCCGATCGCGCGTCACCGATGCCATACAGGGTGATGTCGCCCTGGCCGGCGTAGAGCCGCCCGAGCTCGCCGTTCACCGCGTCCACCATTGCCGCGCGCGTGGCAGCGGCGGCCTCCGCGCTGACCACCCGCGTCCCGCCGCCGGAACCCAGGGTGTCGAGCACCTCGTCACTCGGCGTGTCGCCATCGGTGTGGGCGCGGATGTCGCGGACCACGTACGGGTGCGGTATGACGCCATCGCCGGCGATCGCCGCGGCAACGAGCGCCATCTGCACCGGCGTCACGGCCGTCAGCGCCTGGCCGAACGAGGCGCTCGCCAGCTCCACATCGCCACCGAATGGCCCGCAGTCCCCGTCGACCTCGTCGGTCACCAGGCTCGGTGCCACGGAGAGCACTCGATCGCCCTGGCCGATGCTGATCGGCGCACAGAAGCCGAAGCGACGCGCGTACTCCAGGAACCGCTCCGCCCCGAGCTCGAGCCCGACGTGGCTGAAAAAGATGTTGCTCGACACCTGGAGCGCCTCGGAGAGCGGCCAGAGTGCCGGCTGGATACCACCCAGGTCGTGCTCGCGGATGGTGAACCCGTCGACCACGAATCCTTCGAGCTCCTGCCGAGGCTGATCTGGATAGGTCGTCTCCGGCGTGATCACGCCCGCGTCGAGGGCGGCCGCGGCGGTGAACACCTTCATGATCGAGCCCGGGACGTAGAGGCCCTGCCGCGCGCGAGCAAGGAGCGGTTCGGCCGGGTCATTGCGCAGGGCGTCCATCGGCTCCTGCGCGACGTCCGGGTCGCCGGAGATCGGGGTGGCGTCGAAGGTCGGCGTCGAGACCATGGCGAGCAGCGCACCCGTCCGCGGATCCAGGGCGACAACCGCGCCGGGATCGCCGCCGAGCTGCTGGGCGGCGAAGTCCTGGAGCCGGCGATCGATGGTGAGCGTCAGGTCGCGTGGCTCGGGCTGCCGGGCCAGCACGTCGCTGACCAGGTCGCGGATCGGGTTCGGATCGGTCTGGCCGACCAGGATGTCCTCGAAGCTGCGCTCGAGCCCGGTGCTGCCGAAACGGAAGCTGGAATAGCCGATGACGTGGGTGAAGGCCGGGTCGGCGTAGGTGCGGCGGCTCAGCCCGTCGATCACCTCCGAGGAGGCGAGGACCTGGCCCTCGGCGTCGAAGATCGTGCCCCGCAGCAGGCTGCGACGGGCGGCGATCACCTCGGGATTGTCGGCGCGCGTCGAGAGGCCCTGGGCCTCGACCACCTGCCACCAGGTGATGCTGCCGGAGACGACCGCGAAGGCCAGCATCATGTACAGGCCGAGCCGCCTGACGTTGGTGGCGATCACGATCCCGACGCCCGATCCGCCGTCCCGCTCCGGTGGCTCACGGCCAGGAGCAGCCCGATCATGATGAAGCTGGCCAGCACGCTCGAGCCACCGTAGCTGACGAACGGCAGGGTGATGCCCGTGAGCGGAATGAGCTTCGTATTGCCGCCGATGATGATCAGCGTCTGGAGGCCGAGGCTGGCCGTGAGGCCGACGACCAGGAGCGCCCCGAAGTCGTCGCGGGCCAGGGATGCGATGCGCAGCCCGCGGAAGACGAGGACCATCGCGAAGCCAAGGAGCGCGAACGCGCCCAGCAGCCCGAGCTCCTCGGCGATGGCGGTGAAGATGAAGTCGGTGTGCACGAACGGAATGGTCAGATTGCCGGCGAGAGTGACGAGGCCCTGCCCGAGGCCCTCCCCGAAGATGCCGCCACGGCCCAGCGCATAGAGCGCGCGAACCGGCTGGAATCCCGCGCCGAGCGGATCGGCGAAAGGATCGATCCAGATGTTCACACGGGCCTGGATGTGCCCGAACAGCTGGTACGCCACGAAGAAGCCGGCGACGAAGAGCACCAGGCCGATGAGCACATAGCTCCGACGCCCGGTCGCCACGAAGAGCATGGTCAGGAAGATGCCGAAGTAGAGGAGCGCGGCCCCGAGATCGTTGAGGCGCACCACGATCAGCATCACGACGCCGAACAGGACGAGCATGGGCAGGAAGTACGGCAGCGGCGGGATGCTGATGAAGCCGATGCGGAAGCTCGCGCTGGTGAGCAGCGTCCGCGTCTCGGCCAGGTAGCCCGCGATGAAGATGACGAGCACGATCTTCAGGAACTCGCCCGGCTGGATGCTGACCGGACCCAGGTCGATCCACAGGCGGGCGCCATTCACCTCGTAGCCGAGCAGGAGCGTGGCCGCGAGGAGGGCGATGCCGATCGCCGCCCACGAGTACTTGTAGTGGCGCAGGATGCCGTCGTCGCGCAGGCCGACCGCGATCGCCAGCATGGCCACGATGCCGACGCCGAACCAGAGCAGCTGGGTCGCCGCCATGCCCAGCTCGAGCCCGAACGCGCTCGTCCCGGCGAGGTCCTGTGGAAGCCTGTTCAGCATGATCATGCCGACCCCGCCCATCGCGCCCACCGCCGGCAGGATCAGCTGGTCGCCCCGGTGGCCGAACGCAACGAGCAGCAGATGTGAGCCGGCAAACAGGGCGACGTAGCCCGCCGCCAGCGTCAGGTCGCCAGGCTCCAGGGCGCCGGACACGGCGACGTTGGTGACGAAGAACCCGAGAGGCACGAGGAACAGGATCGGTAGGAGGAGGCGGAACTCCGCCCCGCGCCATGCGATCGTCATGAGGCGCAGATCACCGATCCAGTCGCATGCGTACACGTCCGATCGTCAGCTCGTCGCCGAAGCTCAACGCGACGGCCCGATCGATGCGATGCCCGTTGACGTACGTCCCGTTCGTGCTGCCCTGGTCCTCGACGAACCAGCTGCGCCCACGGAAGGTGAGCATCGCGTGGTTGGCGCTGACGAAGTCGTCCTCGACGAAGATCGTGTTGTTCACGTTGCGTCCGATCGAGTTGATCGGCCCGAGGGCGATCGTCGTTCCGTTCGGCGGCTCGTCCGCGGGTGACTCGAGGACGGAGAGCCTCCCGATGCCCGACCTCGAGCTGATCTGGGCCTCCTCCGCGCTGCGCAGGTCGCGCAGCAGTGAGCCGGCGAAGCGCATCAGCACGAGATAGAGCAGCGCGACGAATCCCAGCTGAAGGACGAGGAGCAGGATGCGCAGGATGTCGCCGGTCATCCGCGAACCTGGAACTCGATCTCTGTGTCGCCGATGCGGATCACATCGCCGGGACCGAGCGCGATCTGGCTGACCGTCTGCCCGTTGACGGTGGAGCCGTTGCGGCTCCCGAGGTCGGCGAAGCTGTAGGCACCGTGCTGGAGCTTCAGCTGGCAGTGATGTCGGCTCACCATCGGATCGTCGACGATCACATCGTTGTCGCTGGCCCTGCCCACGCCGATCAGCGGCCCACCCAGGTCGAACTGCACCGGCCGGCTGCCGCGCGTGCTCACGAGCAGGTAGGCCCGACGGGCGGAATCGGGCGCGCCGGCATCGGGTCGGTTGAAGACCATGGTGTCCGAGTTGACGGGCATCGGCATCGCCTCTGGCACGCGCTCGCCACGCTCGTCCATCACGTTGGCCGCCACCCGGATCTCGCCGCGCCGTGTCTCCGTGTCGGAGATGATCTCCACTCGAGGTCGAGCCACCAACGTGTAGCGCTCGTGCCGAGCCCGGGCAAGGATCCCGTGAGCGAGGTCGTCCTCGAGCGAGCTGCGGTACGACGCGAAGGCGGCGAAGTCGGACGGGTGAAGATGCAGGTCGTACCGGTTGGGAACGATGACACCTGCATCGCGGTACGTCTTGTTCGTGTCCATTGCGCGCTCGATGCGCTTCGCGAGGCTCACCGGCTGAATCGACGCACCGAGCCGTCCGGCCGGGGCTTCAAGAAAGCGCTCGAGAAACGACTCGACGCGCGAGAGGATGCCCATCGCGGCCGATCCTAGCACGCGGGGTACGAACGGCCGCTCGCTCGGTACGATTGCACGGATAGGGCTCGAGGGCACCTCGTGCCTATACTGCGGACCCCTGATCGCTGCCGAATGCGGGAGAGAACGCATCACCGTTGGCTGACACGCTCACCGAATCATTCTGCGAACGCTGCGGAACGCGCTATGAATTCCAGGCGCCGACCCGCCTGAACCCGCTGCGCAAGACGCGGGGATTCATCGGTGGGCTGCGGAACTACCTGACGAGCCAGGACGATCTCTCCGACGCCATGGGCGACGCGATGCGCTCCGAGGAGGACAACCTCGCATCGGCGCAGCTCGAGGCCTTCCACGAGTCCTTCAACTTCTGCATCGATTGCCGCCAGTACACGTGCGTCAACTGCTGGAACGACGACGCCGGGCGCTGCCGAAGCTGCGCGCCGATCCCCGGCACCGATGACCTCGCGGAGCGGCTGGCCGCCTCCGCCGTCGCGGCCCCCCAGGGCATGGACACGGCGCCGGTCGTCGCCTCCGGCGAGGCCCCCGCCCTGCCAGGCCAGGAAGCGTGGCCAATGTCGGACCTGCCCACCGATGCCCCGTTTGCCGCCACCCGTCACGAGCCGGAGGCATGGTCCGAGGTGGAGCCATCCCCGCTCGAGGCCGAGGCGGAGCCGGAGCCCGGGGCCGCGGAGCCCGAGCCCATCGCCTTTGCCTTGGAGACGGAACCGTACGCCGAGCCGGCCGCCGCGGACGCGGAGCCGGAACCCCCAGTGGAGCACGTGGTTGTCCAGATGGAGCCGGCCGCCGAGCTCGAGCCTGTCGCGGCGGATCTCGCGCCGACTCCTGAACCGGAGCTGGAGCCCGTCGTCGCGGAGCTCGAGCCCGAGGCGGCCGCGATCCGCCCGCCGCTCAGGGTCGTGGCCTGGGACGAGGATGTCGCATACGAATTGGTCCAGCCCGAGCCGGAGCCGATCGTCGCCGAGGTCGAACCCGAGCCGGTGACCGCCGAAAG
>JBQTHZ010000004.1:0-5235 GCA_052388515.1 Chloroflexota bacterium
CCGAAGATCGACGCGATGCTGATGAGCCACAGGACGTCGATTTCTGGCAGCAGGCCGACGGGACCCAGGACGCCACCGACGATCCGGTAGCCGGGGAGGACGCCAAGAGCGCAGAGGACTAACGGGAGGACCTTGGATCGGAATCCGATCACGCTGAGCCCAACGGACCAGAGAGACAAGGCGAGCAGGCCGGCATTCAGCACGGCCTGGCTGACAACCTGGGCCGCAACATACGCGGCCTCCCCCGTGGCCTGGCTGAGGTCGGCCATGTGGAGCAAAGGACCTGAGGAACCGACGCGAATTCCCCCACCCAGGAGGAGCAAGCCCGCCGAGAACAGGCCAAACGCACCCGTCGCGCGGATGCTCAGGGCACCGGCAGCCGGCCGGATGACGTCCGTCACCGCGAGGACGGCGATCGTCAGGCCGATGGCCATCATGATCAGGACGACGCCCGCTTGTGCGAAGACGTGCGGGTACTGGCGAACGAAGTCCACCATGAGCGCCGGGTCGTCGGTGTCCTCAAAGCCCAGGCGCACGGGCGTGCTCTCCAGAACGAGCCAGGTTATGCCGGCGACGGTTACGAAGAGCGTCGCGATCGCCGCGATCCGAGCCGTGTTTCTCACGAGGTGTCCTCTCTTGCCCCCTCAGGCGGGATCGACGTTCCCGGTGGAACCGTCGACGGTGATGCGCGTCCCGGTCCGCAGACGGGCTGTGGCGTCGCCGCAACCAACGATCGCCGGAATGCCGTACTCGCGCGCCACGATCGAAGCATGCGACGCGAGGCTTCCGACGTCGGTCACCACTGCGGCCGCGCGCGTGAAGAGCGGTGTCCAGGCCGGCGCCGTCAGCGGCGCCACGAGGATCTCCCCGGGCTGAAGCTGGTCGAAGTCACGCGGGCCACGGAGCACCCGGACGAACCCAGTCGCGCGACCTGGCGCGGCCGGCGTGCCCGAAACGAGGGCGCGGTCGGATGGGACGGCGCCGACGAGCCGAGGCATCATCTCCCAGAGCCGCTTCATCATGCCGGTCATCCGGCCGACCATCAGCGGCGCCATGATCTCCCTTTGCTCATCGCGCCTGGCACGTCGCTCAGCGACAGTGACGCTGGCGGCGACGCCGGTCCCGTTCAACGCGGCCAGCGCCTCGTCACGGGTCAAGAAGAAGACGTCGTCCGGATCGGTGATGACACCATCGGCGACAAGCGCCTCGCCGATGCGCAGCACGGCTCGTCGCATGACTGGCCAGCCGATCGTCAGGCCCGGCACCTGCTCCTCGCGCAGCGATGCGAGGCGCTGAGCATCCGCGAGCAGCTTGCGGAACGCTCGCTGTCGGCGCGGCGCTGGGGCGAGAGCCCGGATTGCGGCCTCCTCTGCAGCCCGCCGCGTCACGACCACGGCGGCGTGCTGCTCCGCAGCCGTTGCCGCCGTTTCCGCCAGCGGCGAGGGCGCGTGCCACCAGTCGAGCGAGACCACGGCATGCGGCCCGACATCACTCGGTGGCGCGAAGCCCGCCAGCAGCGGGAGGTGGCTGCCGCCGAGTGATGTTGAGAGGTGGCGGCGATAGAACCCGGCGAGTCTGATCTCGATCTTGAACGCGCCGCCGGCCAGCGCCGCAATCGAGGTGAAGTACTCGCCCGCGAGATCCGCCAGCTCGTCGATCAAGGCGGGGAGCTCGGTAACCGGGATCGTCTCAACCTGCCTCTCGGCAGCTGCCACGGCTGCGGAGTAACGCGGCTGAAGGCCTTCACGCCACTCCCGCTCAAGGATCGGAACGCTGTGGTGGACCGTCGCCGGGAACAGGCCGGCAACGTGGCGCGGGGTGCGGATGAGATGCCAGAGCAGACGTGGCAGGTTGCGAGCGAAGACGCGGGGCGAGAGCCAGTTGATCGAGTAGTAGTACCAGCCGTTGACGACGACGTGGTACGGGCGCGGATCACGCTCGCCGAGCATGGCCTCGAGGAGATCGTGCAGCCGATTCTCCATCGCGGTCAACAGCCACGACTCGAAGAGCGGCGTCACCGGCTCGGAGATCCACTCGCCGAACCGAAACGTGCGGGTGAAGGCCCCTGGTGCCGGCGGGTCCCAGGAGACCTCGCGCGGGAGCGCCGTCATCGGCCTGGCCTGGAGGATCCAGAGCGTGCCGTCGGCATCGATGGCCCACTCGATGTCCTGAGGAGCTCCCCGGGCGATAGCGATCCGCCGAGCCTCGCTCGCGACCTGGATCACCTTCGTACGGGCGAGAGCGTGCTCCGGCTGGCGGCGCGGAGTCACGTCACGACCCACCACGACCCATTCGTCACCGACAGCCTCACCGGATACCAATCGGTCGCCGATGCCACGCACCGCGGAGATAACCGTCGAGCGCCGGTCCCCGCTGATGGGATCGGCGGTGAGGGCGACGCCGGCGGCGGCCGGCGCGACCATGCGCTGGATGATCACGGCCATCCGGGCATCCGTGCCATTGCCAGCGGACTTGTAGGCAGCTACTCGAGCCGCACCTGCGCTGGAAATGCTTCGATCCGTCGCTGTGGCGAGCTCATCGGCCGATACGTTGAGCACCGTCTCATACATGCCGGCGTAGGAGGCCTCCGCACTGTCCTCGCCGATGCCGCTCGAGCGGACGGCGAATGGTCCGGCGCCCAGTTCGACGGCGGCGGCGCGCAACAGGGGCTCCCGCTCCGCCACCGTCATCTCCGCCGCTGCGGCGGTGAGGACCACGCCATCTGGAACGCGCGCGCCCAGCGCGATCAGCTCGCCCAACCCGGCGGCTTTGCCTCCGACTTCTGCAACATCGGCCATCCCTACCTCGCTGAGCCGTCGGACCGCGGTGGACGTCATCGTTCACTCCTCGTGCTGGCGGCGATGGCCGCGCTGATCACCCACTCGACGTCGCTGGCGGCCTCCTCCACCGTCGAGCCCAGGTGGTCGCGCCACACCCGCAGCGCAGAAGCCGAGATCAGGACCGTCAGCAGGCGTGCGATCCGGTCCCGATCGGCGGGTGTGAGCTTCGGCACGATGGAATCGGCAAGGCGGCGGTTCATCTCGAGCCGGGCCGGCATGTCGACGCGCCGCACCTCCTCGGCCGCTGGACTCGCGGCCGCTGCGCGTGCCAGGTCGCCGGCCGAATCGATCCGTTCGAAGAGAGCGCGCACGCCGGGGCCGAGTTCATCGATTGAGCGTGGGGGGACGAGGTCGTCGAGGCCCGCACGGCGCAGCACATGCGGGAAGACCGCTGCGAGGAGGTCGCCCTTCGTTCCGAAGTGCCGGTACACCGTCGGAACCGATACGCCCGCCTCGCGTGCCACTGCGGGAATCGATACGGTCGCGACACCGCGAGCCATCACGCTGACCGTGGCCTCCAGGATACGGGTCCGGGTGGCCCGCGCCTGCGCCGCTCGGAGCTCATTGTACGCGTCCATCGTCCCGGTCACGATACGACTCATATCGTGACTATCTGACTCGTGTCAACCCGCGCAGCTGTGTCCGACGTGTCGCGCCACAAGAAGGGACCGAACCACCCACGCCCTGCCGCGGAGATCGAGGCCCGAGAGCTCCCCGCGGTCTCCGCGCCGGGCTACGACCCCATCCGCCTGGGACTCCAGTAGGGGCTCGAAGGTATGGCTCCTGGATCGCGCCGAAGATCAAGCTAGACGACGCGGCCGTAGGCCAACGCCTGCGTGCGAGTTCGGCGCGCGGCGTCCGGCGTGCGGAATGCCGGAAACTCGGAAGGCAAGCTTTTTTGATGTCCAGCTGGAAGAGACGCTGGGGCTGGCGCCAGGTCCTCCAGCCGCAGCTAGGCCGATAGATAGTGTTGGCGCACCGATCGAACGGCTCATCCCTGCGGCGCGTGGGTCGGCAGCGGGATGAAGTCCAGGACCTCGACATCGTCCACGACAAATTGCAGCCGGCAGCCATAGACGCTGCCCTCGGGTGAGATGGACGCTGTCACGTCGGGATTGAGTTCACGTACGTCGTCGGGCACGTGCGTGCTGCAGGTCTGTGCAGCGGGGTCGTCGAAATGACCGGTAATGCGGGCGAGCGCGCCGCGTTCACCGAGGACCACTCCCGATTCAGGGCGCACGCGCAGGACGGGCCCCCACGCGCCCGGCGTGGCGTCCGGGCTGCTTCGCAGCATAGGGTACGAGGAAGTAGATGCCCCGGCGAGCCATGCCGGTTCCGTTGGGGCGAGGATCAGCGGACTGCAGCACCAGTAATCGATGATCCCTTCCAGAGTGATCGGATCACTTCCATGGCACGCCAATAGCTCTGGGGCAAAAGCGAACCGTTCTGCATCGCGGGCTTCGTACGAGTCGAGGCAGTTGACGGATACGCGGTCCAGCCAGGTCCCCTCCGGACCGGTGCTTACCCAACCGATGCGAGGCTCGTAGCCGCAGCCGCCCTCGCATGCGTATGGCCCGACCAGCCACCACTCGAGCGCCGCATCTGAACGGTCCGACGCGGGGCCGCTGATCACGAAGACTCGTGTTCCGGCGTCGATGGTGGCGACCTGGTCACCGTGGCGATCTGGCTCAGCGCGCACCCGAATCCCATCCGCGGTTGCCATGGCGATCGTGTCAGGCTCGAGGACGTCCGCGACGGCGTCGAGCCGCTCGACCGAGGTCAGCACCAGAGTGCCATCGCACTCGATGCGCTCCGGGCTTCCTGGTGGACCGCAGGCCTCGGCAGCCGGATCATCGAAGTGACCGGTGACCTCGATCCACGTGTTGACAGCCACTGGACCTTCGCTGGCGCCAAAGCCGATGGTGCCCACCGCTCCGGCCGGATCCGAAGCGACGAAGAGCGAGGCGATCGCGGGCGACCACGGAGCAGGGGCTATCTCGTCGGCGACCAGGCGCTGCCGCGAAAGAATGCAGGTTAGCCACATTGGGCGGTCGGACATCGATACGCAGTCGTACGCCGGATCCAACTCCTGGAAGACCCACCCCCGCAGCGTCAGGTCATCCGAGCCGAAGCATTGAGGCCGATGCTTCGCTTCGACGGCGATGACGTCAGCGAGGGTTGGCTCAGCTGGGCAGTCCGACACGGTGGGGATGGTCGCTGGCGCCGTGGAGGCGACCGACGAGCTCGCAGACACCGTCGACCGCGCAGCGTCCGAACTCCCACACGCGCTGAGCAACAGGATGGCGCCCGAAAGGGCCAACAGGACGTTTCGCCACGTGTTCGTCACGTAGCAACTATAAGCGGGATGCCCTGCGGAGCGACTGCGGGAAACCCC
>JBQTHZ010000005.1:0-24309 GCA_052388515.1 Chloroflexota bacterium
GGTTGGGAACGAAGGGGTCGCCGCGCAACTCGTCCTCCGACCGGATGGTGCGCAGCACGAGCAGGCAGTAGGTGAAGGTGCCCATGAACGTGCCGAGCACGAGCTGGTTCGGTCGGTCGCGCAGGAAGTTGCGCAGCACCCGCGGCGAGAACTGGGTGCTCGTCAGCTGGAGGGCGACGATGGTGATCGAGAACACGACGCCGGCCACCGTGATCACCGAACCGGCGATCGCCTGCAGGGTTGCCCGTGCGCCTTCCGGGCCCGCGCTGAACACGATCGGGACGTCAGCGTCGGCGCGGCCGAGCGCCTCCGAGAGGGCGAGCATGCTGAGCGCGGCGGCGGCGGCGACGAGGACGCCGAGACCGGGAATGAACCACAGGCTGTGCTGGATGCGCTCGGCCCACTCGCGGATCTGCATCAATTCAGCCGCTCTCGCTGGCCGAGGGGGCCGGCTCACCGGATCCGCTGGGAATCGGCCTCGGGGTGGGCGCCGGCGCACCGGGCAGCTCCGCGATGAGGGACCGATTGACCGCGTCGTCGACGCCGATCAGGAGGAACACGAACTCGCCGCTGGACCACGTGTAGACCATCGTGCCGGCAGCGGTGGCGTTGTCCTCCGGCCGGACCCAGACCTGGTGACCGCCCGCCTCGGCCGCCTCCCATGGCTCGGGATCGAGGCCCGCGATGCCGACGTATCGGCCGGCGGTGGCGAGGTGCGGCTCGAGATCCTCGGTGGCGACCGGGTCGCCGTCGACGCGCATCGCGTACAGGGTCAGTCGCGGCTGCTCCACGTAGGCCAGGGCCAGCGAGGCGAATCGATCGCCGATCTCGCCGAACGCAGTCCCGATGTCACCCGGTGTCAGGGCGAAGTCTTCGAAGGGGGCCACCACGACCGGCACGCCGCCGGCTTCGGTCGGGATCAGGGCGGCCAGCTCCTCGTCCGGCTCGTTCGTGAAGCGTGATGTCGGTGACGGGGAGGGTGTCGGCGAGGGACTGGGAGTGGGCCGGGCGCTCGACGATGGAGCCGGGCTCGGCGATGCCACGCTCGGCGTGGGGGACGTCTCTGCATTGGAGCACGCGCCGAGCACGGCGGCGGCTCCGAGCATCACGCTCACCGCCCCGCGCAGGCGCAGCAAAGCGAGGCGGGAGGACGTCATCGGCGCCGGAATGATACACCGGCGCCAGCGGCTCAGGCCGCGCCCTGCGCCTCCGAGTCACGATCAGAGGCGCGCCGCCGCCGGCCGGCATCGGAGTGCTCATCCACCACCGCGGCGAGCGCGTTCAGGACGTCGGAACGGAACGTTGCCGGATGCCGCCGCACCGCGGTCATGGCGGCGGCGCGTCCCGAACGGGGTCGGCCAGCGCCCGCGACGAGCTCGTCGTATGCATTCGCTGCGCCGATGACGTGCGGGCCGATCGAGCCCCGCGCTCGCGGACCCCTGCGTCCGCGGCGGACGCCGTCCGCAAGCAATCCGCGATAGCCGACGATCAGGGTGGCCGCTTCGCGCAGGGACGGGATGGTGCTCAGCTCTGCGATCGCCCGATCGTCGAGGCCATGCAGGCGCCCGGCGAGCTCCAGGCCGCGCTGCTCCTCGCGTGCCAGGCCGAGCCGCTCGGCGATGCGCGCGGCCAGCCGGCCGACCCGGTCGCCGTTCCCCCCATCGCCGACGGAGGCCTTGGCGTCGGCGGCGAAGGAGCGAGTCACCGCAAGGACGGCGGCACGGACGGCATCGGTCTCTTCGTGATACACCCCGGAGAGCTGGGTCGCGCGCTCGACGAGATGCTCGACCGCGCGCGGGTCGTCACCATCGCGCAGCGCAGCGCTGGCAAGCTCGTCCAGGGTCCCTCGCAGGTCGACGATGTCCCCGGGCACCTGGTCGATGCGAACGACGCGGTCCTCGCCGGCCCGCTTTCCGTAGTAGAGGGCGGTGTCTGCAGCCTCGATCAGGCTGGCGCGGTCGCGTGCGTCGCTCGGCAGGCTGGCGACGCCGATCGTGATCGTGACCGGTCTCGCGGCGTCGGCCGTCAGCCGCGCCACGGCGTTGCGGATGCGCTCCGCCACGCGCGCCGCCTCTGCGCCAGTGGATCCGGGCAGGATGAGGGCGAACTCGTCACCCCCGTAGCGAAAGACGCGATCCTCGCTGCGTGACGCTCCGTAGATCGTCGTCGCAGCCTCGTGGAGCAGGGCGTCGCCGGCGGGATGCCCGTTGCGGTCGTTGTAGGCCTTGAAGGCATCGAGGTCCATCATCAGGACGGCGACGCGTCGTCCCTTCGCGGAGGTGGCCATCGCTGACGTGTCGATGAGTCGTCCGAGCTCCTGCTGGAAGGCGCCGTGGTTGCCGAGCCCGGTCAGCGCATCGGTCTCCGCGCGCTGGCTCATGGCATGGTGCGTGTCGGCGTTGCGCAGGGCAATCGAGGCCTGCGCGGCGAAGAGCTGGACCAGCTCGAAGTCACTTTCGCTGAAGAAGATTCCCGGGCCTCCGACGCGCGAGACGTTGAGCGCCCCGAGGACCTCGCCGTCGGCGATCAGCGGGACCACCACCACGGCTTCCGGATCCGGGGGCGTGCCCGGAATCTGGAGCGCGCGCGGGTCGTCCAGGGCCTCGTTCGACAGGATCGGCTGGGCATGCTCGATGGCCCATCCCATCAGGCCGCGCCCGAACGGGATCCTGTAGCGGCTGACCTCCTCGGCGTGTCGCTCGCGGGTGAGCACCGGGATCATCACCGATCGGGCCTGATCGGTACGGTAGATGGAGAGGTTGTCGTAGGTGACCACCTCGCGCAGTCCATCGGCGATGGTCTCGAGGACGTCGGCTTGGTCGAGGGTGCCGAGCAGCCGTTCGTTGGTCTCGAGGAGATGGCGCTGCGACTCGGCCCGCCGGCGCAGCTCACTCGACTGCGAGACGAGCTGTCCGTAGGTCGTGGCGTTGGCCATCGCCTGGGCGGCATAGCCGGCGAAGATGCTCATCGTCTGCAGGTCGTCGGTCGTGAAACGGTTGAAGCCGAGCTGGCTGAGGACGATCACGCCGAGCGCGCGACCCTCGTACAGCATCGGCACCACCAGCATCGATTCAGGGACATCCTCGGTGCCCTCGATGGTCTTGCCGCGGTCGTCATCGAGTGCGTCGTTGATGAGCATCGCCTCGCCGTGCTCGGCCACCCAGCCGGTGAAACCTTCGCCGACCTCCACGCGCAGCAGCGCCTCGGCGTCCTCCGGGTCGCCCTCGAGCATCTCGCGCGTGAACGCGATCGCGTCGCACATGCGTCGCTCCCAATCGACCCGGTAGACCCTGATGTCGTGGTAATCGGCGAGCGCGCTGGCCTGTGCCACGATCGCTTCGGCGATCGCACGCACATCGGTCAGCCGGTTGAGCCGGGCGGAAAGGTCCTGGATCGAGCGCATCCGCGCCGCCTGGTCGGCCACCGACCGATAGAGGCGAGCGTTCTGAATGGCAATGGCTGCCTGGTCGGCAAACGCACGGACCAGCTCGAGCGAGTCCTGTCCCCACGGGCGGCTGGTCGCGTGGTAGAGCCCGATCAGTCCGAGTGTCTCGTCCCTGCCGACCAGCGGCACCAGGCAGGCCGTGCGGATTCCCTCCGCCGCGTACTCCTCGCGCATGAGCCCGCTCTGCAGCTCCGTGTCGGCGTCGCGCATCCACAACGACCGTCCCTGCTTGATGGCACGCACACCGATCGTATCCTGGTCGAGGGTCAGCTCCTCGACGGCGTGCAGAAACGCCTCGCCCAGGCCGTGCTGCGCCGCGATCGTGAACGGATGCTCGTCGCTCGTGATGAGCCACAGGCCCGCCTTGTCGGCCTCGAACAGCGTACGGGTCAGCTCCATGGCGTCGCCGAGCACGGCCTGGAGATCCAGGGTCGACGTCAGGTCCTTCGTGAGCGATCGGAGGGCCCGAGCGCGGCCCACCTCTCGCCGGGCGCGTCTCAGCAGTCGAGCGTCGCGCAGGGCTGCGGCGCCGGACGCGGCCACGGTCCGGAGCAGCTCCGCAGCGTGGGCCGATTCGGGCGCGTCGACGATCAGCGCGCCGAGCGTTCTGCGGCCGATCGCCATCGGGACCTCGACCAGGCCATCGACGTCCTTGGTGGCCGCGTCGGGAATCGCGCGTCTCGCCGCGGGCGGCGAGCTGAACCCGGCATGGGCGGTGAGCTCCAGGTCGTCGACATCGGTCGCGTAGACGGCGGCTCGCGCAGCGCCGAGGTCGGACCGCACGGCCTCGACCAGCGTCCGGGCGACGCCGTTCGTGGTGGGTGCCGACTCGAACCCGCGCGCCAGGCGGGTGAAGACGGCCAGCGTCCGATCTCGCGCAACGAGCGGCGTCTCCACGGATGGTCCCAGGTGTCCATCCTCGACCAGGATCCGCTCGACGTCGTCACGGCGGAAGCGCCGGTCGCCACGTGCGTTGATCCGGTACGCGGTCAGCCGACCGGCATCGGTCCATGAGCGGATCGTGTTGGGGTGCACGCCGAGGAGCGTCGCTGCCTGGGCGACGCTGAGGAGTGCCTCCCGCTGCTGCTGCGCCATCCGCGCTCCCTGAGGCGGACCCTCCGAGCTCCTTTTGGTCCGAATGGAGCTTTCGATAGGTTCCGTGCACCGGATGCTAGAAACTGGAAGTGCGCGGCGCGATGCCTCATTCGTACCTCCTGCGGGGGTACAGCCACCGTCCGACGGGTCCCGCGGGTTGCGCTCGGCGCACAGTGGCGGGCAGGACGAGCCGCGCACCTCAAGGGCTGAGCAGCGCGCTCAGGACGGCACCGATGCCACCCACGGCGAGCAGCGCGATGGAGATTCCGAGCCCGATGATCGCGCCCGCCACCAGGCGGCGATTGCCCCCGCCGAGCAGCCGCATGGCGTCATCCAGCTCGAGGTTGGTGACGATGTACCCGCCCACCGGCGGATCGAGGCTCGTGCGCCCGGCGTCGTCACGGTGCGGACGGGCGACCAGGCGCAGCCGATCGGTGACATTGAGCCCCCGCGTGATGGCGCGCGCCTCCATCGCTCGACCATGACGCTCGACGAGCCGCGCGGCCGCGGAGGCATGTGGCTCCTCGAGCTCGGATGGATTGCCGCGCCAGACCTTCGGGATGACGACCAGCGGCTCGGCGGCCATCGACGGGTCGACGACCAGCGAGCCGTCGTGGTCCCAGAGGTCGAAGGACCTGGTCTCGCGCAGGCGCTCGAGGCTGCGCCACGTGTCGCCGATTCGAATCTCGACGTCGCGGTGGAAGGCGACGAGCCGCTCGCCTCCCCCCATCTCGAGCGGCTCGCGGCAACGGATGCGGCCCACCACGCGTACCGGGCGCGCCGGCAGCGCCTCGGTGCTGAGCAGCTGGCCGACCTTCACCTCGGCCGGCCCGGCCAGGCGGCGGGCGAGCGCGGGCTGAGCGCCGGACGCGCGCAGCACCAGCAGCGAGACGACAGCCAGGACCGCGCCGACGATCGCGAGGATGACAAGCGCGACTCCGAGAGGCATTGCGGGCGGAAGGATACCGGGGTGGCTCGTACCGGCCGTTCTCAGGCCGATGCCGCCAGGTCGGCGACGCGCCCGCCACTGACCCGGACCAGCTCATCGGGACCGATCGCGAAGACCGTATCCGGCAGTCCGGCGGCGGCCCACAGGCGCTCGTGTGCCAGGAGGTCCCGGTCGACGACGACCATGATCGGCCTCGCATGCCCGAACGGCGGAACCCCGCCGATGGCGAAGCCGGTGGCAGCGCGAGCCTCGTCGCCGTCCGCGCGCCTCGTCGAATCCGTGCCGAGCGCCGCGGCCAGCCTGTCGAGATCCACGCGATTCGATCCCGAGACGAGCGCGATGACCGGGATGTCGTCGGCCATGAAAACGAGGGACTTGACGATCTGCCCCACCTCGCAGCCCACGGCGCGGGCCGCGTCTGCGGCGGTGCGCGTGCCCTCCGGGAATCGCTCGACCGTGACCTCGAGCCCTGCATCTCGAGCCGCGGTCACGACGCGGCTCACGTTGGCGTGCATCGACCGATGATAGGGCCCGTGCTAGGCTGGTTGGACAAACCAGAAACGACAGGGGAGCGCGACCAGCGCTGAGAGTGCGGATGCCGATGCGTCCGCAGACCCTCGAACCTGATCCGGGTCATGCCGGCGAAGGAAGTCGAAGCAGCACGTGCCGCGGCGCGCCCTTGAAGTTCCGGCTTCGGGTCGCGCCGTTCGTCGTTTCTCGCAGGCGAAGCAGCACAGGGAGCAATGCAGGAGCCGATGAGGATCGTGGTCGTCGCATCCGGGGAGGTCGTGCCGTCCGATGTCGCGTGGCTCGAGGGTGCCGACCTCGTCATCGCGGCCGACGGCGGTGCGTCCAGCCTCGAGCTGCTCGGCCGGCGGCCGGACCTGCTCGTTGGCGACCTCGACTCGGCCGAGCCGTCTCTCGTCGGGCGGTTGGAGGCCTCCGGCACGCGGGTCGAGCGCCACTCGATCGACAAGGAGGCCTCGGACACCGAACTCGCCGTCGAGGCAGCGTTCGAGGCGGGCGCAACCGCGGTCGCCGTCCTCGGCGCGATGGGCGGCGAGCGCCTCGATCACGAGCTTGCCAACCTCCTCCTGCTCGCGGATCCGGCCCTGGCAGGCCGTGAGCTTCGCGCCGTTCGCGGCAGGACGTGCGTGCGTGCGCTGCACGCCGGCCACCGGCTCGTGCTCGAAGGGGATGCGGGCGACCTCGTCACCCTCCTCCCGGTCGGCGGCGACGCCACCGGGGTCACGACCGAGAGACTGCGCTGGAGCCTCGAGGCGGCGACGCTGTCGATGGGGCGCTCGCGCGGGCTCTCGAACGAAATCGTTCGCACACCTGCATCGGTTCGAATCAGCGAGGGCACGCTCCTCGTCGTCGAGACAGCATCCCACAAGGAGATCTCATGACCACCATCAGCAGCCAGGGCAGCGGCTGGCGTGTCGTCGACATCGTCGTCGCCGCAGTCATCGCCGTCGCCTTCGGCGTCGTGTTCCTGGCCTGGAACGCGCTCTACACCTTCACCGGGCCGCTCTTCGCCTTCCTGCCTCCGATCCAGGCAGTCATGTACGGCGTATGGCTCCTGCCCGGCGTGCTCGTCGGGCTCATCGTGCGACGACCGGGCGCCGCGTTCTTCGGCGGCCTCGTCTCGGCGGCCGTATCCGTGCTGCTCGGGTCGCCGTACGGCGCCGATGCGCTCATCTCCGGCGCCATCCAGGGAGGCGGCGCCGAGCTTGGGTTCGCACTCGGCCTCTACCGGCGCTGGAACCTGCCGTTCGCGGTGCTGGGTGGTGCCCTGGCAGGCCTCTTCGCGGCAGTCCATGACCTGATCGTGTACTACCCCGACGTCGACACGGCCTTCCGGGCGGTGTTCACGGTCGCGACCGTCCTCAGCGGCGCGGTGATGGCCGGGATCGGAGCCTGGCTGCTGGTGCGTGCGCTCGTGGCCACCGGCGTCCTCCGCGACTTCGCGGTAGGGCGCGAACAGCGCGAGGTCTGACCCGTCCGACCGCCCACAATGCGCCGATGCGGGAGGTGGCGCGGCCGGCGCGGATCGAGGCTCGTGGCTGGGGCGTTCGACACCCCGGACGCCGCGACTGGGCGTTGCGCGGCCTCGACCTGACGATCGAGCCGGGTGAGCGCGTCCTGCTGCTGGGGCCATCGGGTGCAGGAAAGTCGACGCTCCTGGCGGCATTGGCAGGGCTCCTGGATCCGGCCGGCGGTGGTGCGACCGAGGGCTCGCTGCTCGTCGACGGCCTCGATCCTCGTTCGACGCGTGACCGTACCGGGCTCCTGTTCCAGGACCCGGAGACGCAGATCGTGATGGGGCGCGCAGGTGACGACGTGGCCTTCGGCCTTGAAAACCGTTGCATCCCGACCGACGGCATCTGGCCGCGGGTCGACGCGGCACTGGCCGCCGTCGACTTTCCGTACGGGCGCGATCGGCCGACCCACGCGCTCTCGGGCGGCGAGCAGCAACGGCTGGCGCTGGCCGGGACGCTGGCACTGCAGCCCGGCCTGCTCATGCTCGATGAGCCGACCGCCAACCTCGACCCGGATGGCGCCGCCGAAGTCCGCTCCGTGCTGGCCCGCGTGGTGGATCGGCTGGGCGTGACGCTGGTCCTCGTGGAGCACCGGGTGGACGAGTCGCTCCCGCTCGTGGACCGCGCGGTCGTCATCGCCGCCGGTGGGGGAGTCGTCGCCGACGGCCCGCCTCGAGACCTCTTTCGTGAGCACGGCACGCGGCTGGCAGATGCCGGCGTGTGGGTGCCGGACCATCCGCCGCCGCCGCCACCTCGCCGCGACCCACCGCGTTCTGAGACCCTGGTCATCGCCGAGCACGCCGGCTTTCGGTATCCCCTCGCGATGCTCGACGCGGTCGGCGGGGTCGACGTCTCGGTGCGGTCCGCCGAGGCGCTGGCCATCACCGGCCCCAACGGGAGTGGCAAGTCGACGCTCGGCCTGATGCTCGCCGGGCTGCTCGCTCCACGCATCGGGCGAGTGGTGGCCGGTGAGGCGCTCTCGGCGGGGCACGGCCACGAGCCGATCGCATCCTGGCCGGCGCAGGCCCTGGTGCGATGCATCGGAACCGTGTTCCAGGATCCGGAGCACCAGTTCCTGAGCTCGTCAGTGCTGGAGGAGCTGTTGCTGGGACCGCGGCGGGCCGGCATCCCCGATGCAGAGGCCGCCAGGAGAGCAACCGAGCTGCTCGAGCGGCTGCGCCTGTCGCACCTCGCCGCCGCCAATCCGTTCACGCTGTCGGGCGGGGAGAAGCGCCGCCTTTCGGTCGCCACCGCGCTGACCACGGCGCCGTCGCTGCTCGTCCTGGACGAGCCGACCTACGGACAGGATCGGCGCACATGGAGCGAGCTGGTGCATCTGCTGGCGGCGCTGCGCGACGAGGGTCGCGGGATCGCCTTCGTGACGCACGACCGCGCGTTTGCCCACGCCCTCGCGGATCGTACCCTTCAGCTCGGGGGCGCTCGCTGATGCACCTTCTGACGCCGATCGTCCCGGATCCGGCGGCCGCGCTGGGACGGGCCAACCCGGTCGCCAAGCTCGGCGCGGCCCTCGTCCTGCTGCTGGCCCTCTTCGCATCGCTCGACGGGGTGACAGCCGCCGTGGTCCTGGCCGGCCTGGTGGCGCTGCTGCCGGCATCGGGGCTGTCGGTGCGCGCGCTCCTCGGCCGTGCCTGGCTGGTGGGCATCGCCGCCATCTCGATCGCCGTCTTGAACGTCCTGTTCGCCGCGGATCAGCTCGGTCCGACGGTCTTCGAGCTCGGGCCGCTGCGGATCGGCGCCGAGACGCTCGTGAGCGGTGTCGGGCTCGCGCTGCGGCTGCTGGCGATCGCGTTGGCCGGGCTCCTTGCCACGGCCACCAGCGACCCGATCGATGTCGCCGATGCGCTCACCCAGCAGCTCCGCGTCTCGCCGCGCTTCGCGATCGGGGTGCTGGCGGCGCTGCGCCTGCTGCCGATGCTGGCGCAGGAGTGGCAGATCCTGGGCATGGCGAGGCGCGCGCGCGGCGTCGCCGCCGGCCGCTCGCCGATCGCGGCGCTCCGCCTGTTCGCGGGCCAGCTGCTCTCGCTGCTCGTCGGCGCCGTTCGTCGCGGGTCGCGCATGGCGATGGCCATGGAGGCACGCGGCTTCGGAGCGTCACCGTGTCGCAGCGTCGCGAGAGTGCAGCGCATGCGAGCGGTCGATTGGGGGTGGATGCTCGGTGCGCTCGCGCTGGCCGTCGCGGCGATCGCGATCAGCCTCGCACTCGGAACCTGGCGGCCCCTCGTCGGCTGATGTGAGCCGCGCCGTTCATTGCCAGATACTCACCAGGCGACTGATGGGCCATGACTTTGCCACCATCGTGGCCTCCAAGCCATGTCGATTGAGCGTGAAGTCGCATGCACCGATGCCCGCGCGACTCCCACGCATGACCTACGAATCACCCGGCGCATACCTGGCACGGATCGGCCCGGGCCGGGGCATACCAGTCACACGGCGGATTTCTGGCACGGAAGTTCCGGGCATCAGTGAGCTGTGGCTCCACACGCGAATCCATGACAGACTCCGCCGCGCGAACCGGCGTCAGCGCTCGATCGGCTTCAACGCCGCCCCTCGGGATGGGTCGAGCCAGGTCGGCGCATGGATGACGCCGACGTAGCGGGCAGGATCGAAGGGTGCCAGGGAGAGCGTCCGTGCCGCTCCACCCTCGATCAGCTCGGCGAGAAGGAGGCCGAGTACCGGTGCGTAGGGGTGGCCGTGGCCGGACAGGCCCGCGCCCACGAAGGCGCCGGGCAGCGGCAGCCCCTTCTCGCCGGGCAGCGGGCCGGCCATCGGGATCTCGAGCGAGGCGAAGTCGAGCAGACCGGCCCAGCAGCGGATGATGCGTGCGTCGCGCGTGGCCGGGTGGAGCCGGGCCAGGAGAGCGGCCAGCCGTGGCGCGACCTGCGGCCCGACACGGGTCGAATAGGAGCCGATGCCCATGTCCTCTTCGGCGATGGCGTAGCCGCCGATGACGACCTCGCCCGTCCGCACCTGGCGCCAGTACTCGTTGCACCGGTTCGTCTCGAACCCGGGCCCACCGATGCTCGCCGAAAGCATCTCGGTTGCGCAGACCGTCTCGCGGATCGGTGTCAGGTTGGCGGCCAGGTGCGGCGCCAGCGCCGGGGTCCAGGCGTTCGTGGCGAGCAGGACCGCACCGCTCCGGACCTCCCCGTGCGACGTCGACACGCCGCGTACTCGTCCACCGGACGCCAGCAGCCGCTCGACGCGAACGCCGGTCACGACGGTGCCACCGAGCGCGCGAGCGGCCTCGAGCAGCGCGGAGCAGAGTCGGAACGGGTTGAGCTTGGCGTCGCGGGGCGACCATTTCGCGGCGCGGACCTCGTCGGTCGCCAGTCCGACGGCCAGCTCGCGCAGGCCGGCCGCGTCGTCGATGACGCGTACATCCAGCCCTTCGCCGGCCTGGATGGCTGCCATGTGGCGGATCTGTACCTCCTCGGATTCGTCGAGCGCGAGGGCGAGCGAGCCGAAGCGATCCCATTCCATGCCGCCCGGCAGCTCGGCGTCCCAGGCCTCGATCATGTCGAGCGAGCGGGTGGTGTAGTCGAGGATCGACCGGCCGCCTGCCTCCTGGACGATCCGCGTGACGCGCGGAAAGTCGCCGCCCAACCCGGCCAGCGCCATCCCGGCGTTGCACCCTGGGGCACCCGACGCCGGCGGGTTGGCCGCGATGACGAGCGGCCGCACCCCGAGCCGCGCCAGGTGGTACGCGGCGGAGGCACCGAGCATGCCGCCGCCGACCACGATGACCTCCGCGTCGCGCGGCAGCTCCGCGCTGGGATCGGGGATGAACGGAACCATCTCCGGCGGAGGGCTGACGTTGGGCTCGGTCTGCGTCATGAGGCGCGGCCGAGCGTACCATCGGGCATATGCCACGCATCGATGAGCTCCGCTTCCGAGCCGGCGACCTGACGCTGGCCGCGACGCTGACCCTGCCCGAGGGCGACGGCAGGCTGCCGTGGGTGCTCCTCGTTCCGAGCTGGCTTCCACGGAATCGCGACGGCGGCTGGGACCTGGCGGGACACCCGGACTGGTTCGCGGCGGCGCCGGCCCATCCACCACCCGACGGCCTCCTTGTCCGCCTCGCCGATGCCCTCGCTGCGCTCGGCGTTGCAAGCCTGCGCTACGACCCGCGCGGCTGCGGCGATTCGGAGGGAACCTGGGAGGCGAGCGACCTGTTCGGCCGGATCGACGATGCGCGCGACGCGATCGGCGCGATGCGCTCCCGCCGCGAGCTGGACCTGCGCCGCACGGCGATCGTGGGGCACGGCGAGGGCGCGACGATCGCGTTGAGCGTGGCCATCGGCGATCCGGCGATCGGCGCGGTCGGGCTGATCGGCGCATCGGCTCGGAGCTACCGGGACGTGCTGCGCCGAGGAGTCGCCGACCGCGGTCGCACCGGCCATGACCGCCAGCACCCGTTCGTGGCCGCGCTCGACCGCGCCGCGGAGGAGCTGATCGAGCGGGCGGAACGGCGCGAGCCCACGATCTCGATCGACGGGAGCACCGTCAATGTCGCGGCCTGGGAGCAGGCGTTCCACACGCCCCCGCTGGCCCTTGCCACGATGCTCCACCGCAACGTCGTCCTGGCGCATGGATCGGCGGATGCCTGGTCCGATCCCGCCGAGTCCGAGATCCTGTTGCGGGTCCTGGCTGATGCCGGCAATGACCCCGTCCTTCAGCGAATCGATCATGCCGGGCACGATTTGGCCGAGGCCGACGACGTAACCATCGGCGCGTTCGCGCAGGCATTGGTGGCCCGCATGGAGCCGCGCGAGCTCCCACCGGTGCTGATGGCCATCGAGGAGATGGGCTGAGCGCGGCTAGACTCAGCGCATGACACGACTCGCCGCCGGTGACCCGGCTCCACCCTTCGAGATGAACGCGGACGACGGGAGCGTCGTCTCCAACGAGACCCTCGCCGGGTCGCGGTACGTCCTCTACTTCTACCCGAAGGACGACACGCCCGGCTGCACGGCCCAGGCCTGCGGGCTGCGGGACAGCTGGTCGGCGGTGTCGGCGACCGGGGTCGAGGTGTTCGGCGTCTCGCCCGACAGCGTGAAGAGGCACGTGAAGTTCCGCGAGAAGTACGCGCTGCCGTATCGGCTTCTCTCGGACGATGGCCATCGCGTGGCGGAATCGTTCGGCGTGTGGATCGAGAAGACGTTCGCGGGTCGGACGTACTTCGGCAACGAGCGCACGACGTTCGTCATCGACGCCGACGGGCGCGTCGAGCAGGTGCTCCCGCAGGTCAAGCCGGACGCGCACGCCGATCAGCTGCTCGAGGCCCTGGCCGCATGAAGGAGCCATCGGTGTGGGTCGCCAGCGCCGCCGTGGCATCGGTCCTGGTGCTGGTCGTCCTCGCCGTCATGGCGTTCGCGATCCTGGTGGATCCGATCCGATGATCTGGATTGCCACGGCCCTGGCGCTCGTGCTGTGGCTGGTCGGGGTCGTCCTGCGTCTCGGCCAGTGGGTCAACCTCCTCCTCCTGCTCGCCGCCGTGCTCCTCGTCTACCAGGTCATCCAGGATCGTCGTCCGCGGAGCGAGTGACCGCTCGGATGCTCGGCTGGCACGCTATTTGCGAGAGGATCCGGGCAGGTTGCCACGCGGCAACCGTGGAGGGAGTCGACACCTAGGAGTGAGGAGACTTCGATGCTCTGGACGATCATCGTCATCCTGCTGGTCCTCTGGCTGCTCGGACTGATCGGCAACATCGGCGGCGGCCTGATCTGGCTGCTGCTCGTGATCGCAGCCATCGTGCTGCTCTTCCAGCTGCTCAGCGGTCGACGCGCCGTCTGACCGATGACTTCGCTGCGCCGGCCGGCGCGATCCCACCGAGATCGATCGGGGGGAGCGGCCGGCGCGGCACGATCGCAGGCCTCGCCTTGCGACCGGTGACCTGTCACGCCCATCGGCTACGCTTGGCGGGCCGTGCCGTCCCTGGAATCCTTTCGCTTTCTGCACACCGGTGACCTCCATCTCGACAGCCCCGTCGAGGGACTGAGCGCCGAGGCGCCACCCGAGGTCCTTGCCGTTCTTCGGGGCGCCACCTCCGCTGCCTGGCGCAACGTGGTCAGCGCCGGGATCGAGCACCGGGTCGACTTCGTGGTCATCGCGGGCGACGTCTTCGAGATTGCCAGCCCCACGCTCCTTGGCCAGACGAGATTTCGAGACGGGCTCGCAAGGCTGGCCGACGCGGGCATCGCCAGCTTCGTGGTGCATGGCAACCATGACCCGCTCGACGGCCGCAGCTGGGCTCCGTCCCTCGACTTCCCGGCGGCGACCCACACGTTCGGGACCGATGCCGGCGAGTCGACGTCCTTCGAGCGCGACGGACGCGAGATCGCGAGGATCCACGGCCGCTCGTACCCGCGGCCGGCGGTCGATGACAACTACGCGGCCGGGATGCGCGCGGATCCGGCAGCGCCCTTCTCGATCGGCCTGCTGCACACGAACGTCGGAGACCGCCCGGGCCACGCGAACTACGCGCCATGCTCGACCGATGACCTGCGGGTGGCGGGCATGCACTACTGGGCACTTGGCCACATCCATCAGCCGGGGCAGGTGCTGGCCGACCCGCCCACCTACTACTGCGGCATCCCGCAGGGCCGCGATCCCGGTGAGCTCGGTGCCCGGGGCTGCTACGTCGTCGACGTCGACGGCGCGCGCCGGGTGACCACCCGGTTCGTGGCGACCGATGTCGTGCGCTGGCATCCGATCGAGATCTCGATCGGCGATCTGGTCGGTGACGAGGCGCTTCGCGATGCCTGTCGCGGCGGGGTCGATCAGGCAATGGAGGACGCCGATGGGCGATCGCTGGTGGTTCGGATCCGCCTCGTCGGACGCGGTCCGCTCCACGCGAACATCGTGCGGACGGGATATCTCGACGACCTGCGCCAACTGTTGAACGAGGAGCGTGGCGTGGTGGCGCCGCTGGCGTGGATCGAATCGGTCCGTGATGCGACCCGATCGGAGATCGATCTCGAGGCGCGCCGCGACGCCCCGGACTTCGTCGGTGACTACCTGCGTACGGTCGCCGCGGCGCGCCGAAGCGGCCGCACAACCGACCCGGAGGAGCATGAGCGCTGGCAGGCGGTCCTCCGAGGATCCGTGCATGCCCTGTTCGAAGCCGCGCCTCGCGGTCGCAGGTACCTCGCCTCGGTGGCACCAGGCGAGGACGCGCTCGTCGGCGAGCTGCTCGACCGGGCGGAGACCCTCGGTCTCGACCTTCTCATCGGCGCCGAGGACGACCGCTGATGCACATCGAGCGCCTGGACATCGGCGGTTTCGGTCAGTTCGCGAACACGGGATGGGCGCTCGACGCCGGCCTCACGGTGATGATCGGCGAGAACGAGGCTGGGAAGACGACCATGCTGAACGCCCTGCGCGCCATCCTGTTCGGTTTCGAGCTGTCGCGGGACGGACGGGCGTGGTACCCGGCCATTGCCGGCGGGCGGCGTGGCGGCCGCATGACGCTCGTCACCGCGGCGGGCGAGCGATGGACCGTCGAGCGCTTCGGACAGCGTGGCGGCGCCGGGTCGCTGACGGTCCGAGCGCCGAGCGGCAACCAGGGCGGCCAGGAGACGCTTGATCGGCTGTTGCACGGAGCCGATCGGGACCTGTTCAACTCGATCTTCGCCTTCGGCCTCGGGGAACTCTCCGACTTCGACAGCCTGGGCGGAGAGGGCGTTCGCGGCCGGATCTACGGCGCCGCGGCGGGCCTGGGTGGCACGAGCGCCGTCGACCTCGAGCGACGGCTGCGACAGGAGCAGGAGGACCTCTTCCGGCCGAGCGGCCGCCTCCAGCCGATCAACCAGCTGTTCAGCCGCATGGATGAGCTTCATGCCCGCATCGGCCAGCTGATGCGCCAGCCCGAGGAGTTCGAAGCGGCGCATCGCGAACGGGAGGAAGCCCGGGCAGCGGCCGCATCCCGTCGGGAGGAAGGCCGGACGCTTCGCGCCCGGTCGCTTCGGCTCCAGCGGCTCCTCGACGCGGCTCCCGTCGTTGCAGTGCTCGACGAGCTCGATGCCGAGCTGGCCGGGACCGATGCGACGCTCGACGTGCTGCCCGCCGAGGCCGTCGCCATCCTGGACCGCCGGCTGGCCTCCCTGGCCGAGGCGCGGACGCGCCTGGAGGCGCTCGACGAGCAGCTCGCCGAGATCGAGATCCAGGCCGCTCGATTGAGCGTCGAGGATCGCATCCTCGAACGGGCGGACGAGATCCGCGCGCTCGAAGCGGACCGTCGCGCGCGCGCGGCCGCCACCCCACGCCAGCGCGAGGCGTCAGCTGCGGAGGCACGGCATGCGGCCGCCGTCGCCGAGCAGCTGGCGCGCGCCGGCGGCTGGGATGAGGCCGGCCTCGTGGCACTCGACGACTCCATCGCCGCGATCGAGACGACGCGCGAGCACGAACGCGGCCTGGCCGTGGCGCGGGAAGGGATCGCGGCCGCGGAGCGTCGACTCCAGTCCGCGTCGGACGAGGTGGCCGCACGCGAGCGGGATGAGATGCCCTCGCTCGACGATGAAGCCACCGATGCGAAGTCGCTCGCGGCGCTCCGCCAGGTCGAGCGAGCGCGCGCGCGCCGTGACGTCTCGGCGCCGCTCGGGCGTCCGATCGTCGCCGCCACGGTCGGCCTGGGCCTCGTCGCCGCAGGGCTGGTCGCCGGCATCGCGCTGGATGCCCCGGTCCCGGGCAGCGTCATCGGTGCGCTGCTCGCGGTCACGGCCGGCGCGGCCGTGCTGGTGGGATCGCGCGGCACCGGACGCGCTGTGAACACGGCGCTCCTCGGGGTGGCCGGGCTGCCGTCGGACGCCACGGACGACGACCTGGCGCGGCGCGGCGATGAGCTCGCCGAAGCTCGCGTGCGCCGCTCGATCGCCCGTGACCGGGCCGGCATGGTCGAGCGCCGGCGCGACGACGTGCGTCACCTCTCCGATGCCCTGACGGTCGCGATCGCTGCCTTCGCGGACGCCGAAGCAGGGTGGCGGTCCTGGCTGAGCGACTGCGGCATGCCCGCCGGGGCCTCCCCGGAGATCGCCCGCCTGGTGCTTGCAGCCGCCGGTGCCGCGCGTCGCGCGGCAGCGGAGCGCGACGAGCAGCGACGTATCCGGGCGACCATCGACCGCGACGCTGCGGACCTCGATCGCCGCGCGCGCACCCTCCTGGATCAGCTGGGGATCGGCGAGGATGGCCCCGTCGACGGTCGCCTCGCCAGCCTTGTTCTCCGGCTGGAGCAGAGCAGCACGGACCATCGAGCCGCGCAGGAGATGGAGGCACGGCGGCGCACCATCATCGAGCGTCGTGGCCCGATTGACGCATCGGTCAAGGATGTGTCGTCGTCCGTGCAGGATCACCTGGCCTCGCTGGCATGCGCCGATGCGGACCAGCTTCGAAGCAGGGACGCTGCGGCCGTCGAGCGGCGGGCGATCCAGCAACGGCTGCGTGAGGCGCGTGCTCGATTGGCCGGGATCGCCGGTGGCCCGCGCGCCGTGGATTCACTGCGCGCGGAGCTGCGCGAGCGTGATCTTGCGGGGGTCGAGGCCGAGATCGCGTCATCCTCGGACGAGGCGGACGCGCTCGAAGCCGAGGAGCGTCGGCTGATGGGGAGCGTCGGCGAGCTCGACGCCAGGATCCGCGCGCTCGAGTCGGCCGAGGAGCTGGGCACCCTGCGCCAGGAGCTCGCCGGGCTCGAGGGCAGGGCGCGCGCGCTTGCCACCGAGTGGGCGGTGAAGGCGATCGCCGGCCGCCTGCTGGCGGAGACGCGATCACGGTACGAGCGAGAGCGGCAGCCGGATGTCGTCCGGGCGGCCAGCGCGCACTTCGCGCGGATCACGGGCGGGCGATACGCGAGGATCGTCGCGCCCCCCGGCGATGCCAGCGTTCGGGTCGAGACGGAGGAGGGCGACTCGCGTGCCACCCACGAGCTGTCGCGCGGCACCGCAGAGCAGCTCTACCTCGCACTGCGGTTCGGCCTGATCGAGGAGTTCGCGCAGCATGCCGAGCCACTCCCGGTCGTGATGGATGACATCCTGGTCAACTTCGATGCCGGCCGAGCCGAGCGCGCAGCGGACGCCATCGGTCACCTCGCCGAGCGACACCAGGTGCTCTTCTTCACCTGCCACCGACCGATGGCTCGTCTCCTGGATCCCGGCGGTGGACGGACCGTGGCCCTGACCTGACTGCTAGGATCACGGCGGATCCGATGCCTGACGATAAGCTGCCCACCCCCGAGCGCGTCCTCGTCGTCGCGGCGCACCCCGACGATATCGAGTTCGGGGCCGCAGGCACCATCGCGCGCTGGGTCATCGAGGGTGCCAGCGTGCGCTACCTCCTCGTCACGCGTGGTGACAAGGGCAGCGACGATCCGGCCACCGACGTCACGGTGCTGGCGAACCTGCGCGAGCGCGAGCAGCGTGCCGCGGCCACCGAGATCGGGGTCGCCGGCGTCGAGTTCCTCGACGAGCCGGACGGGCAGGTTGAGCCATCGTTGCGCCTCCGAGAGCGGATCACGCGCGCCATCCGCTCCGATCGGCCCGAGGTCGTGATGACCCATGACCCGACGGTGCTGTTCGTCAACAACGAGTGGGTCAACCATCCCGATCACCGCGCTGTCGGCCAGGTCACCGTCGATGCCGTCTTCCCGACCGCCCGCGACCCGCTCAACTTCAGGGAGCACCTCGACGCCGGGCTCGAGGCGTGGAAGGTAGCCGAGCTGTTCCTGTGGAGCACGAACGAGGCGAACCAGCTCGTCGACATCTCCGCCACCATGGAGCGCAAGATCGCCGCGCTCGGGCGGCACGCCAGCCAATTCCGGTCGTTCGAGGAGATCGCTCGCTGGGTCCGCCGCCGCAGCGAGGAGCTCGGTGAGCGCGCCGGCTATCGAGCGGCCGAGGGATTTCGACGCGTGACCCTCGCCCGATGAGCCTGCGCCATGCCCTCCACGCGTCCGCCAGCGCGGCCCTGCTCCTCGCGATCGCGGCCTGCGGCGGCGATCCGACCCCTGAGCCGACACCGATGCCGACCACGTTTCCAGCCGCACCCCCCGATGCGGCAGCGACGATGGCAGGCGCCTACCTGGATGACTGGGCCGCCGGCGACTGGGAGGCGATGTACGCCACCATCGATCCCGGCCAGCGCGAGCGTTACCCGATCGAGCGCTTCACCGAGCTCCATGTCGCCTTCTCCGAGATGGCCCGCATCGAGGGGCTCGCCGGCACGACCGGGGAGCCACGCCTGATCGCGCTGCCACCGGAGTCGCGGCCGGCGGAGTTCCCGGCGCCCACGCCGACTCCGTCGCCATCGGCCGATCCATCGGCCAGCGCAGGCGTCTCGGCTGCACCGAGCGCGGAACCGACGCCCGTCCCCGATCCGAACACGATCCTTCCCGGCCCGGTCCCCGGCCTGGCCATCCCGCTGGAGCTCAGCGTCGCGTCCGAGCGCTTCGGAGCGCTGAGCATGGAGCGCGTGCTGACGATGGTCCAGGGGCGCGAGGGCTGGCTGGTCCGATGGGACCCATCCATCATCTTCCCGGAGCTCGGGGAGGAGGGCACGCTGCGGCTCGATCGGTCGCTCGGCGCGCGCGGCCGGATCCTGGGCACCGACGGCGCCATCTGGGCGCAGACGCGCGAGGACGGCGCGCGCGTCTACCCGCAGGAGGCGTTGGCCGGCCAGGCGATCGGGTATGTCTCGGAGGTCACCGCCGAGGATCTCGAGACGTTGGCGGAAAGCGGGTACCGGGCCGGGGATATCGTGGGTCGCAGCGGACTCGAGAATGGCGCCGAGGCGCTGCTCCGCGGCACGCCGGGATGGAGCCTCGTGGCCGTCGCGCCCGATGCGCCGGAGGAGGTGGTGCTGGAGACCGAGATGGTGCCCGGAGCCGACATCGCGATCACGCTCCGTCCCGCGGTGCAGGCGACCGCCCAGGATGCCCTGTCCGCGTACGCCACGGCTGCCAGCGCGGTGATCGATCCGAAGAGCGGAGACGTCTGGGCGCTCGCCAGCCAGCCCGGCTTCAACCCGAACTCGATGACCCTCGGCACGACCCTCGGCGGACAGGCGCTGACGCCTGCGGGTGGCGGCCAGATCTTCAACAAGGCTGTCCTGGGCGCCTATCCGGCCGGTTCGTCGTTCAAGCCGTTCACCCTTGTCGCCGCCCTGACGACCGGGGTCGTCACGCCGACCAGCACCCGGTCCTGCCCTCCGACCTGGCAGTACGGCGACTTCACGTTCCGCAACTACATGAACCATCAGCTGCCGGGCCAGGTCGGTCTGGCCGAGGCGATGGCTTTCAGCTGCAACACGACCTACATGCCGCTCAGCCTGGAGGTTTACGAGGCCAGCGGAACCGCGCTGACCGATCTCCTCTTCGAGTTCGGCTTCGGCGCGCCGACCGGAATCACGTATCTCGTGGAGGAGACCGGGATCGTGCCGGACGACGCCTGGCTCGCCGAGAACGGCCGCGGCGGCTACTCCGGCTTCGAGCAGATCCAGCTCTCGATCGGCCAGGGCGCGTTTCTCGGAACCCCGCTCCAGCTGGCGAACGCGTATGCGGCCATCGGCAATGGCGGCACGCTCTGGACGCCACGCATCCTGGTGACCGCCACGACGCCGGATGGAACGGTCGTCGAGGAGGTCGCACCCGCGGTGGCCCGGGAGATCTCGGCATCGGCCGAGCACCTCGCCTTCGTGACCGATACGCTCCAGGCCGTCACGACCCTGCCATACGGCACCGGGACCGCGGCCTTCGCCGGCTTCGGGATCCCGGTGGCCGGCAAGTCGGGCACGGCCGAGACGGGCACGCCTGATCCGCACGCCTGGTTCCCCGCCTACGCGCCGGCCGACGATCCGACCATCAGCGTCGCCACCATCCTGCCGTACATCGCGCTCGGCACCGGCGGAACGGACGCCGCTCCCCTCGTTCGTCGCGTCATGGCTGCGCACTTCGCGAACTGACGTGGAGGTGCTTCTCCGACGATTGCAGGGCTCTCGATCCATCGAGCCCCGTCCGCCGGAAGCGGTGCCCGGCGCGATTCTCGCGGCGTGGCGAGGACCAGCGAGCCGCAAGCGCGCCGGCGGGCCCGGCTCAGGCGCGGAGCGCGGCCATCGATGGCGAGAATGGCGCCTCCCACGGCCTCCGGCGGCGTCATCACGATGGATCGCGACCGTCGAGGTCGCCCACGGCAGGAACCGGCCGCCTTGCGGACTGCGCTCCCGAACGGGTAGCATCGGTCTCGCCGCTCCTTGATAGCCCCTTGGGTAAAAGCCGCCCGGAGAGCGACCACGACGCCGTGATCTCAGATACCGCGATACCGCTGAGGTTCCAGACTGCCGAGGTAGGCGTCGACTGGCTTCAGTGCAACATCGAGTGCCAGGAAGGCTGCCCGGTCAATACGAATTGCCGAGGCTACCTGATGCTGGCCGCGGAGGGTCGCTTCGAAGAGGGCTACATCCTCGCCCGCGACCCGAACCCGGTCGCAGCCATCTGCGGCTACGTGTGCAGCGCGCCGTGCGAGAAGGCCTGCCGCCGGGCGGACATCGACAAGCCGCTCGCCATCCGTGCCATGAAGCGCTTCCTGGTCGACTGGCATTACGGCAACAACATGCCGGACAACGTGGTCGTGCAGCCCGCGACGGGGCGCAGCGTCGCGGTCATCGGCGCCGGGCCGGCCGGGCTGGCGGCCGCCAAGGAGCTCGGCGGCTGGGGTCATGAGGTCCACGTCTACGAGGCGCTGCCGAGCGGCGGTGGCACGACCCTCATCGGTGTGCCGGCCTTCAGGCTCCCGAGAGACGTCATCGAGCTCGACGTGAACTGGGTCGCCAAGCACGGCGTGCAGTTCCACTACAACGTGGAGATCGGCCGCGACATCACGCTCGAACAGCTGCGCGAACGGCACGACGCGGTCGTGGTCGCCACCGGCTGCATGTACCCGGTTGCCATGAACACGCCGGGCGAGGAGCTCGACGGAGTCATCTACGGCGTCGACTTCCTCAAGCGCGCCAATCTCGGCCAGCCGCAGTGGGTCGGCGAGCACGTCGTCATCATCGGCGGCGGCTACACCGCCATGGACTCGTCGCGGACCGCTCTCCGGCTCGGGGCCAAGACCAGCACCATCGTGTATCGCCGAGGCCCGGACGAGATGGTGGTCGACGAGGAAGAGCAGCACGAGACCCGCTTCGAGGGCGTGAAGTTCGAGTACTTCAGCTCGCCGGTCGAGGTCGTGGCCGGCGCGAACGGCAAGGTCGACGGCATGACGTTCGTGCGCACCCGTCTCGGACCGCCAGATGCCAGCGGGCGGCGCAGCGCGGAGCCGATCCCCGGCAGCGAGTTCACCATCCCGTGCGACATGGTCATTCCGTGCACCAGCCAGGCGTCGGACAACAACGTTCTTGGCGAGTTCGGCGCTCCGCTGAACCGCCACGTCGGCGTGACCGACTCACGCACCGTCGTCGAGGGCGGTTCGCTTTCATCGTGGCGCACCCCGCCGCTGAACGGCACGACCCCGCGGGACGCGCAGGGCAACTCCCTGAACGATCTGAGGTTCGAGTTCAACCGCGGCAACGTGGTCATCAACGCCGACACCTTTGGCACGAACGTCGACGGCGTCTTCGCGGTCGGTGACTTCGTCACCGGCCCGGCGACGATCATCGAGGCCGCCGGGCTCGGCCGACGCGCCGCGCGCTCGGTCGATCGCTGGCTGGCGGGACTGCGCGGCGAGGAGCTGGAGGAGCTGCCGGTCATCAACCGCGCCGTCATCACCCAGACCCTCGAGCATGACATGCCGCGCTTCTACGAGGCAACCGAACGCCAGGAGATCCCGATGGCGCCGCCGGAGCTGCGCCGCGACTTCACCTCGCTTGTCGAGGTGGGCTACGACACGCGCGGCGCGATCGCCGAGGGCACGCGCTGCCTCCAGTGCAACCACAACATCAACATCGACGGCCCGCGCTGTATCCTGTGCGGGCTCTGCGCCGACGTCTGCCCCGAGGGCGTCATCTACATGGTCGACAAGGCGCAGGTCGGAGGTGACGACCCGGAGCAGGGCTTCTTCCAGTCGTGGCCGCGCGGGATCGCGATGATCATCGACGAGGAACGGTGCATCCGGTGCAATCTCTGCGTCGAGCGCTGCCCCACCAACTGCATCACCATGGACCGTCTCGAGCTCGAGCGGTTCACGCCTGACGGGAAGGTTCTTCTGGAGAGCTACAAGGACAACGTGCTGGGACAGGTCGGCCAGCAGGCCGGCTCGGCGGTGGACCGATGAGCAACAGCGGCGGCAACCCGATCGTCCGCGCGATGAAGGAATCTGCCCTCTGGCGGAGCCTCTTCCGGCAGCCGTACCCGAGCACGAGCCGCACCCGCGCACTCGCGGTGATGAACAACGTGTTCCTGCACCTGCACCCGGTACGGGTGAAGCGGCACGCGGTGCGCTACACGTACACATTCTGCCTGGGCGGCATCAGCTTCTTCCTGTTCCTGGCGCTGACCGTGACCGGGCTCTACCTGATGTTCTTCTACGTGCCATCGATCAGCCGCGCATACCAGGACATCCTGGTCATCGAGGCGTCGGTGGCATTCGGCACGCTCGTGCGCAACATGCACCGCTGGGCGGCGCACCTCATGGTGCTCACCGTGTTCCTGCACATGGTCCGCGTCTTCTACCATGGCGCCTACAAGCCGCCGCGCGAGTTCAACTGGGTGGTGGGCGTGGTCCTCCTGTTGATGACGCTCCTGCTCAGCTTCACGGGTTATCTGCTGCCGTGGGACCAGATCGCGTTCTGGGCCATCACGGTCGGCACGCAGATGGCCCTCTACGCGCCGCTCCTGGGCCAGGAATCGAGCTTCTTCCTGCTCGGCGGCATCCAGGTCGGGCAGGACACGCTCTTGCGCTTCTACGTGCTCCACGTGATCGCCCTGCCTCTCCTCGCCGCCATCTTCATGATCGTCCACTTCTGGAGGATCCGGAAAGACGGCGGCATCTCGGGTCCGGTGTAGGCTAGGAATGGACCGATGACGATCGAGAAGCGACCGAACGCGACCGCCGACAAGAACGCGCCCACGCAGGCGCCGACCCGCGCTCCCATCGTGGCGCCGGGCACCGGGCCGAAGCTGCCGGGACCGCCCGGCGTGCCCGGAACCGAGCGCTTTCGGCTGCTCGCCTATGTAAAACAGGAGTCGATGGTCCGCGTCGACAAGCGACCCGATGAGACGGTGCTGACCTGGCCGCACCTGCTGCGAGCCGAGTTCCTGATGGCGATGCTCATCAGCGGTCTGCTGGTGGTGACCTCGCTCTGGATTCAGGCCCCGCTCGAGGAGATGGCCAACCCGGCCGTCACGCCTCACGTCGCCAAGGCGCCGTGGTACTTCCTCGGCCTCCAGGAGATCCTGAGCTACTTCAACGCGACCGTGGCCGGCGTCATCGTGCCGACCTTCTACCTCGTCGGGCTGGCCGCGATCCCGTTCATCGACCGAACTCCCTTCAAGGCCGCCCGCGATCGCAAGCTGATGTGGGTCTTCTTCATGTGCCTCATGGTGGGTGGCCTGCTCGTGACCTTCATCGGCTCATTCTTCAGGGGCCCGGGATGGAACTGGGTCTGGCCCTGGGAAGGACTCTTCTTCAACCTATGACGCAGCACGCTTCGTACGGCGAGGTCCACGGGCCTCGCGCCGGAGAGATCAGCCGCCGTGGATTCATGCGCCGCATGCTCGGCGTCGGCGTGGGCATCCTATCGCTCGAGTTCCTGGGCGGGACGCTTGCCTTTCTGT
>JBQTHZ010000006.1:0-22546 GCA_052388515.1 Chloroflexota bacterium
GTCACCGGCCAGGAACGGCATCGCGAACGCCAGCACCGCACCCTTCGTGGCTGGCCCGGAGCCGGGCTCTCGACGACGCACCTGGATCGGGGCACCCGTGGGAACCGCCTCCCGAGCCGCGTCGCCGGTCGTGTCGATCGAGCCGTCGTCGATCACCACCACCTCGTACGCCGGCACGCCGGCGCGGTGATAGCGAAGCGCGGCCAGCGAGCGCACCGTATCGTCGATCACGCCGGCCTCGTTGCGCGCCGGCACGATGAGTGACACGAAGGGCAGGTCGTCAGCCAGCCCGGTCGGCTCCCCTGCCCCGCTGCGGGCTTCCGCCAGTGCCTTGCGCATGACGCGGGCCCCGCGCCAGGCGAGCCAGGCGACATATGCCATCGACACGGCGATCCCCAACTGCAGGGCACGAGCGGCCAGCGGAACCGTGATCGTCACCCACGCGACGATGATGGAGCCGACGAGGAACGCGGCGGCGAAGAGCCTACTGGCCATCGGGGGCCGGTCGTCGCCGGCGCCTCCGACGGTGCGGCGGTTCGGGTCGATCGGCCGGGCTCGGTATCCCCGGTGACGATGCCTCATCGACGGCATCGGCCGGGGCAGCGTCAGCCTGGTCGTGCTCGTGCAGCCCGGCGCGCGAGTTCCGGCGCCAGGACGCGATCCCCGCCCACAGCGTTCCCAGGCCCAGCACGGCCATGACGACCGGAATGCCGGCGCCCGGGAATCGAATGTTGATCACGTCGGCGGCGGCCGGCGCCGCGATCACGGGCAGGAAGGAGGCGATCGAGAGGAGCGTGTTGAGGACCCCGAAGATCCTCCCCCTGACCTCGCTCGGCAGCTCCTCCTGGAGCGCCGTCTGGGACGGGATCGCCACGAAGGCGTATTCCAGGCCCGCGAACACGGCGATGACGACCACCACGGCGATCAGGCTGACGAACGGTGCGATCGACGGGATCGCGTCCGTGATCGGGGACAGGGTCGGACCGAAGAGCGCCGTGATCGGCCGAACGAGCGCCAGGGCGATGAGCGTCAGGCCCATCGCCACGAGTCCGATGTCGATGGCGAGCCGCTTCGGAAGGCCCTTGCCATAGGAGTTGAGGAAGAGGATCCCGACCACGGCCCCCAGGCCGGCCGGGCCCATGATGAAGAAGAAGTCCTCGGCGCGCAGCAGGAGGATGTCGGTCGCGAAGCCGGGACCGATCGCGCCCAGCACACCGATCAGGCTGGCCGCCACACCCAGGTAGGTCAGGCTCCACGCGATGCGCCGGTTGGCGCGGATGAAGCGGATCCCCTCGGCGAGCTGCCCGTACAGCTCGCGAACGGCACGTCCGGCGGCATCGCCCACGGCGCTCGCCTCGTGGTCGGGCTTGACGGACGGCAGCGGGAGGATCGCCACCGCCGAGAGCGCGAACATGATCGCCACGATGACGTACACGGCGGTCGCGCCCAGCACGTTCAGGACGAGCGGTCCCAGGAAGCCGAAGCCGATCGCGAACGTCGCGTTGATGGTCAGGATGAAGATCGAGTTGGCGGCCATCAGGTGCCGCCGATCCACGATGCGCGGGATCGAGGTCAGCTCTGCCGGCGCGAACACCGCGGTGGCGGTGGCAACCACGAAGTTGATGAGGTACACGAGCGGCACGATGGCGGTGCTGGTGGTCGGCGCCACGAAGATGAACAGGATCACGCCCACCGCGCGCACGACGTTCGTGGCGAGCATGATCACCTTCGCGTCGCCGCGCTCGACGAACACGCCGCCGAGCGTGCTGAAGAGCACGGCCGGGACCAGGAAGGTGAGGATCAGCACGGCGTTGGCCGTGAGCGAGCCGGTGGTGGTCACCACCGTCGCGATGAGCGCGGCGAGCACCATGTTGCTCGCCAGCTGGCTCAGGGTCTGCGCCGACCACAGGTAGACGAAGCTGCGGTTCTTGAAGACCGATCCGGCGCCGGCGAGATCCTGGCCGCCGGCATCGGGTGGCAGCTCGACGTGCGCCATCGGTCTAGGCCTCCTGGGGGCCGCGCGCCAGGTACTCGGTGAAGCGACGCTCGACGTCGAGGCGGTCCATGAGGATCCGGTGGCCGCAGCCCTGGCAGACGAGGCCGATGTCGGCGCCCAGGCGGACGACGTCCCAATCGCGGCTGCCGCACGGATGCTCCTTGCGCAGCCGCAGTCGGTCGCCGATGCGGAGATCGAGGGGAGCCCCCACCGTCACTCGCCGCCCTCCGCGGCGGTCACCCCGGTGAAGTTGAACGATCCGAGATGGAGCGCCGGGACACGATAGGAACCGGCGAACTCCCCCGGCAGGAGCTTCGTGCTGTCACTCGCGGCGCGCACGTCGCTGAAGGCCTCGGGGATCGCCTGTGTGAACCGAAAGTTCATCAGGGGCCGCCCAAGGCGGCCGTCCTCGATGAGGAACGTGCCGTCCTTGGTCATGCCGGTCAGGATGGCCTTCTTCGGATGGACGGGGTTGATGTAGTGGAAGCGCGTGACCCACACGCCGCGCTTGACGCCCGCGATGAGCTCCTCGCGCGGCGTCGAGCCGGGCGCCATGAACAGGTTGAGCGGCAACGGCCCGACGAGGTTGGGTGCTGGCAACGCGTGGCCGGTCGAGCCGGTCCCCGCCCTGCTGCCGGTGGCCGCGTCGTGCACCACCGCGCGGGCAACACCAGCCTCGATGAGGTCGACCCGCTTGCGCGCCACGCCTTCGAAGTCGATGACGGACGGGATGCCGGTGGGGTCCGCGCCGTCGTCCCAGATGCTGACGCTGTCCGCCATCAGCCGCCGCCCGAGCTCCATGAAGGAGCGTCCTTCCTCATGGGCAAGCCCCGAGAAGCCGATGAAGGTGAGGTACTCCAGCAGGCCGGCCACCGCGTACTCCTCGAGGATCACCTCGTACTCGCCGGGGTCCAGCTCGCCGGCGCCACGCATCGCGTCTCCCTTGTCGGCCGCCTCGATCCCGAGCGCCTCGGCGTCGATCTCGCCGACATCCGTGGCACCGCCGTGCGCATACCCCGAAGCCGCGCCGGAGCCGAACCCATCCATCATCACGGTGAGCAGCGCCGCCCGGCTGCTGCGATGCCGCGATCTGATGCCGAGGGAGTTGGCGGCTGCCACCGTCATGACCATGGTCGAGTAGGAGCCCGAGGACTGGAGCTTCCTGGCCTCCCCGGCGGCAATGACCGCGCGCGCGCCTTCGGCGCGCCGCTCGGCACTGGCCTCGGCGGTGGCGGCGACGTAGCCGAGGTCGGGATCGTGCACGCGGCCGTCCGGCTCGGGCATGATCGCCGCGCGAGGGTTCGGAGCTGACCGTTCGGCGATGGCCGTGGCTCGCTCGACGACATCTCGAATCCCACGCTCATCGAGCAGGTTCGTGCTCGCCACGCCGATGCGGTCACGGTCGATGACCCGGACCTGGAGGGTCGCGTCATGCTCGCGCACGTTCTGATGGATCCGGTTCGTGGCGAACCGCGTCAGGGCGGAGTCCTGTCCGAGATAGAGCGCCTCGGTCGCCTCCGCAGTGGATGCGCGCAACGCGTGATCGAGCAGCTCGTCGATGAGCGCGCCGGTGGCTACCATCGTCCGACACCAACCTTCACGCCGCGGAAGCGAGCCGGCGCCGCGCCGTGCCCGACGTGACCCACCTGCATCGGCTCACCCTTGCCGCAGTTCGGCAGGCCCCACAGCGTCCACTCGTCGGCTGAGCAGATGGCATCGCAGCTACCCCAGAATTGCGGCGTGATGCCGGTGTACGTCGGATTCTTGACGAGCTGCGCGCGCTTGCCGTTCTTGATCAGCCAGCCGGCCTGGTCCCCGAACTGGAAGTTCAGCCGACGGTCGTCGATCGACCACGACTTGTTGACGCTCATGTAGATGCCGTCGCGCGTATCGGCGATGAGGTCCTCCAGCGACCCGGCGTTGCCTGGCCGCAGGTTGATGTTCGTCATGCGGATGAGCGGGATGTGGCTCCAGGTCCAGGCTCGCGCGCTGCCCATGCTTCGGCGGCCGATGACCGGCGCGGTCTCGCGACTGGTCAGGTAGCCGACCAGCAGCCCGTTCTCGATGAGGGGCACGTTCTGGGCCGGTACGCCCTCGTCGTCGAAGCCGAACGTGCCGAGGCCGCCGGGCGCCGTGGCATCGGCGTCGATGCTGACGTGCTCGCTCCCGTATCGCAGCGTACCGAGCTTGTCGGTGGTCAGGAAGCTGGTGCCGGCGAAGCTTGCCTCCGTGCCGAACACCCGGTCGAGCTCGGTCGGGTGGCCGCAGGACTCGTGGATCTGGAGCGCGACCTGGGTCGAGTCCAGGACGAGGTCCATCTCGCCCGAGGGACATTGCGGGGCATCCAGCAGCGCCACGGCCAGCTCCGCGGTCTCCTGCGCGTGTGCCGCCAGGGCGAGCAGCCGCACGGCCTCGAAGCCACCCGTGACGGCCTGGCCGCCGAACGAGTTCGGATAGCTGCGCTGCTGCATCTCCGACTCGTTGACTGCCGTCGCCTCGATCCCGCCGCCGGACTCGACGATCTCCTGCTCGATCCGTGCCCCGGTCGTCGACGCGAAGGTCTTCGTCTCGCGGCCGGCCACCAGGTTGCCCTCGCGGATTGCGACGCCCGGCACGCGCGCCATGGCCGCATCGGCCTCCATCAGGATCCGGAGCTTGTCGTCCAGGCTGACCGAGAATGGGTCCTCCTCGTAGGGCGTCCGATAGCTGGCGGTCACTGGCGGCGTGTCGTCGAGCTCGACCGGGCCCTTCTGTGCCACGCCCGATGCTCGCGCGATCTCGGTCGCCTCGCCGGCGATGCGGTCCGCCTCAGCGGGTTCCAGGACGGCGCTCGAGCTGAACCCCCAGGCGCCATCGACGAGGACGCGGATGCCGAAGCCGGCGCTCACGTTCGAGGAAGCGGCCTCGAGCGCCCCATTCTTGACGGTCAGCGCCTCGTTGCGGCGCTCGACCACCCGAACGTCGGCGTACTGCGCGCCGAGCCTGTCAGCAGTGTCGAGGGCGCGTTGGATGAGATCGTTCACGGGCAGGTCCGAATGCGGTGGATGAATGGCGGTACAGGCTACTCGACCGGCCGGGCGACCTGCGGGGTCAGATCGCGCCCGGTGGCCGGTACGGTCAGGTTGGTGCGCTCGCTGACCACGAACACGGCGTTGACCGACTGCTGGAGCAGGGTGAGGATGCCGCCCGGCCGCTCGATGTTGCCACGGAGCCCGCTTGGCGAGCCGATGGCGCTGATCGAGAAGGACCTCCCGATGGGGATCCCGTCGATCTCGATGCTGCCGGCGCCCAGCACGGCCACCGAGCTGGCCGTGATGCGAACGTCATCGACCGCGATCGCCTCCGCGCCGGCATTGCGCAGCTCGTGGATGAGGTCGTTGACGGCCGTCGGATCGAACGAGCCGTCGATCTCCATCACGATCCCCTGCCCCTCCACGGCGCTGAGACCGGCGAATGCCGCGTACCGGTGCAGCACTTCCTCGGTCACCTCGAGGTCCGACTGCCCGAGCACCTCGGCACGCTCGTACTCGCGGGTCTGCTCGCGCAGGTTGGCGAGGCCGTCGCTGAGCACCACGTTGCGGGCCGAAAGGGTCTCGACCAGCGTGGAGAGCTCCTGTGCGGACAGGCTGGAGAGCTCGATCGGTCGTGCCTGCGAGCGCAGCTGGCCGACCAGGAGGATGCCGATGATGAGCGCGACGGCGAACAGGCTCAACTGCGCGAGGCGTGCCGTCATCACTCGGGCTCCGGGACGGGAGCGCCCCAGCGCAGCCTGGTATTGCCGACGAATGCCGGCAGCGTCAGCTCGTCGCGCGCCTCGCTCGCGAAATTGAGCCCGTACGCCTCGATGCGCCGCGCGACCCGCGCGAGGTAGGTCGGATGCGCCAGGAAGCGGGCGTGCAGTCCGTCGGGACCGATGGCCTCGATCCGAAATGGCGGCGAGAGGAAGGCGGTGTTCACCAGGATCGAGGAGCCGACGCCATAGATCGACGTGGTGGACACGAGCCGCTCAGCGGGAACTCCCTCTGCGGCTCCTCCCGCGATCGTGATCGCTTCGGCACCGGAGGCCCAGAGCGCCGTGACCAGGTCCCGAATGTCATCGACCAGCACGATGTAGTTGGTCGGGCTCTCGCCGACCGGGACTGGCCGATCAGAATCAGCGATCTCGATCACGGCGCCCGGGCCGCGCACGGCATCGAGGCCCGATGCCAGCCGAGCGACCGCGAGCGCCTCGTTGAGCGCATCCAGCTCACTCCTGGATCCCTCACTCCGCTCCTGGAATGAGCGGACGCGGTCCTCCTGCTCCGCGATCTCGTCACGGAGCGCCTCCTGGCGGCGCTGAAGCTGCTCGGCCTCGGTGACGAGCACTCGCTGTGCGGACGTGACGAACTCCTGGCGACCCAGTGAGCTGTTCCACTGGCCGGCGCCGACGAAGCCGATGACGGCGAGCGCCGCGCCGATGCTGACCGCCCACTGGGGTCGCGACAGTCGCGTGGACGGCCGGCGGCGGGTCACCGGCACCGCCTCCCCGCACGACGCGCCAGCCAGACCGCGGCCCCGACCGCGGCGCTCGCAGCCACGCCGAGCAGAATCAGCAGCGGCAGCGCAGCCGTCGTGCCCTCGTCGCGGCGCTCCCCCGGCGCAGCGTCGGGTGGAGTCCCTGGGCCGCCCTCGGAACCGCCCTCGACGCCGCCCTCGTCGACCTCGCCGGCGACGGGTCGGTCCACGTTCGATGGAGCGATCGGCTGCGGCGTGATCGGCTCCGGCTGGTCCACGCCGAACTCGTCGTAGAAGGCCGCGTACAGCTCATCGGCACTGATCCCGGTGGCAGCCTGGAGCGCCTCCGCGTCGGACGCGCCATCGCGGTAGGCGGCTGCCATCCGCGCGATCGCCTCGCGCCCGTACCGGTCGACGATCAGGTCGATCATGGTCGTCCCCTGGGCGTACGAGAGCTGGCCGCCGCGCTCGCCGATCGGAAACTGCTCGCTGATGGCGTCGAACGAGAACAGTCCGCCGCCGGACGCCTCGAACTGGACGATCCCCCGCTGATCGCCGGCGTCCTCGGCCTCCGACCAGGTCGCGATCCCTTCGTTGACCCACCTGGCGGGCTCATGGAAGGCATTGTCGGTCGCGTCGAAGAACACGATGTGGGTGACCTCGTGGAGCATGGCCACCTCGAGATAGGCGGGCGACCCACCCTCGAGCCACATGAAGATCGTCCGCAGCTCCGAATACGCCGCGGCGCCGGTCCACTCGCGCGCCCCCGGCCCCAGGGCGCCGAAGAAGTCCGCGCGCGAGTCGTAGACGAAGACGTCGACGGGGCCTGCCAGCTCGGTCCCGAGCAGATCCTCGCCACGCTCGACGCCGACGGCCGTGAGCTCGCCGAAACGACGCGCCTGGGCCTCGGCATCACCGTACCAGTGAACGGTCGCCTCGCCGAGCTGCGCGCCCTGCCAGTCGAGACCCTCGCGATCGTCCTCGTAGCGGATCGTCTCCTCGGGACCGAGCACGGTTTCGTCGCCGATCGTGGCACGCCATCGGTAGGTCACGAGCGTGTTGGGGGTGACGTGCTCGACCGACGTGTCCCAGATGTACGTCGCGACATCGCCGTCGGGCTCGACCGGGATGACGAGCGACGATTCGCTGCCGGGCGTCCGCAGGAGCAGCTCGAGCCGATCCGGCGCCGCACCCTCGATCGGGACCTCGAAGCGGATCTCCACGTCGTAGGTCGAGTCGGCGGTCGCATCGCCGAAGCCGTCGAACCCGCGAGCGTCGGCGGCGTCCACCAGGCCGAAGACGACCGCGGCGATCCCCGCCGCGGCGACCCGCATCAGTCCCATGACACGCGCCCGAAGTCGAGGAGCCCGATGGTGAGGTTGCCCAGGCCACGCAGTCCATCGGCCACGAGCCACCAGGTCTCTCCGTACGACCACGGAATGACAGGTGCCTGCTCGGTTACGTACGTTTCGACCTCATGGTAGGCCGGACCCACCGCGTCCTCGGGAGCGGCCGCGGCGGCGTCCAGGAGGGTCACGAACTCCTCGTCGCGCCAGTCGCCATAGTTGCTCAGGGCGCCGGGCTCGAGCAGCAGCCCGTACAACGCGTGTGGCGACGCGTAGTCGGCGATCCAGTTGATGGTGAAGACCTGCGCGGCCTGTCGCGTGTCGAGCACCTCCAGGAACGAGCTGAAGTCCATGACCTCGATCTCGATCTCGACGCCGAGCTCCTCGCGCCACACCGCCACGGCAGGCTCCACGAACAGCCCGTTCGCGTTGACCACGATCGTGCCGAGATCCCCCCGGTCCTCGAACCCCGCCTCATCCAGCAGCTCCCGTGCGCGCCCCGGATCGGTCTCGAGCTCCGGGACGAAGCCCTCGGGCCAGATGGCGGGGGGGACGAGGCTGGCGGCCGCCTGCGAGGAGGTGCCTTCGGAGAGCGGCACGAGCCGCGCTCGATCGAGCGCCAGGCCGAAAGCGCGACGAACGCGTGGATCGTCGAAGGGAGGCTGCGTCGTGTCGAAGCCGAAGTAGCTGATCGTCAATGGCTCGGCCGCGTGCAGGCGAGGCCCGAGCTCGCTGTCGTACGCGATCCAGGTCGCATCGAAGCCCGCGACCGGGGCGAGATCGACCGCGTCGTCGGCGAAGGCGGTGACCGAGTCGCTCTCGGTCCCCCCGACCCAGCGAACCTCGTCGATCGGCGGAGGACCGGCGACGTAGCGTTCGTTGGCGCGAAGCACGAGATCGGCGCCTTCAGTTCCGTCGAGCACGTAGGGACCGCTGCCCACGAAGCTGTCCGGTGTCTGCCATGTCGGCGTGGCATCGGCCTGCTCCGGCACGACGAACGCCGCCGGGGTCGCGACGATGTCGAGAAAGTAGGAGGCCGGGTGCCGCAGGGTGACGACGAGCGTCTCGTCATCGGGTGCCTCGATGCCGACCCCCTCCTCGGGGACCTCGCCGGTGAGGCGCTCCGTCGCTCCCTCGACCACGCTCAGCACGTCCGGAGCGGTCGCCTCGGTGGCCGGATCGAGCAGGCGCAACCAGGATCGTCGGATGTCCTCGGCCACGAGCGGCGCGCCGTCGCTGAACTCGAGGTCATCTCGGATGGTGAACTCGTAGGTCAGGCCATCGGCGCTGATCTGCCAGCCGGAGGCCAGGGACGGGTACGGCGCGCCGGTCTCGTCCAGGCGCGTCAGCCCCGCGTACAGCTGGAGGATGAGCTGGACATCGGCGGCGTTCGCGATGAAGGCAGGATCGAGCGTCCCCGGAGGGCCTGCCAGGTAGCGCAGGGGCGGACCTGCCGCCAGGATCGGCCCCCCCGATGTCGTGGTCGACAGCGCGACCAGGCCCGCCGCGCCCAACGCGGCGGCCCGTGTCAGACGTCGCATGCGGGCTCCATACCAGGGGCAGCCAGGGTGAGGGCTCGGCGCACGGCGGCTAGTATACGGTCGCCGTGCAGCACGTCCATGAACACCGATTCCAACCTCAGCCCGCCGGCAGCCTGACGGTGCGCCAATTCGTCGAGTCGCTCCGGCGCTGGACGCCGGAGATGCGGCAGATGGTCCAGATCGCCCTGACCCGCACGGAGCAGGAACGCCGGCAGTACCTCCAGCAGTTCCATGCCGGGCACCACGATCGCCAGGCAGGGCCGCTCGACGGCTTCATGCGCTGGGCCTACTCCGACCCGCGGCTGGAGGACATTCCGCTTCTCCTCGCCGAGCTCGACCGGACCGATTCTGACTATGCGGGCGCGCTCGAGCACGAGGCCGATGTGCTCGTCCGCGAGCGGGCTCAGGGCAAGACGCCGGCCCAGCGCGTCGCGGATTACCTCGCGCTGCTCGGCATGGAGACCAGCGACCGCGTGCGGACGGCGGTCGCCTCGCTTCTGCCGCCCGGGACGCCTGACGCTGCCGTCGCAGCCACGATCCGTCACATGCGACGTCGCTGGCTGGAGCTGTACGGCGACGACCCTTTCTTCGCCGAGGACTGACGCCATGCGACGTCCGCTGCTGGCCTGGGGCCTGATCCTCTACGGACTCCTGGGACTCGTCCTGGTCCTCACCGGCGCCGTCATCGGCCTCGAGCTCGCATCACGCATCGAGCGCCTCGCCGCCACCGCCGACGGAACGCTGGCGGCCGCCGTGCGCAGCACCGATGCGGCTGCCGATGCCTTCACGAACGTCGACGTCAGCCTCGCCGAGTCGGAGGCGTCCGCCGATGCTGCCGCCGTCCTGGCACGCGACGCGTCCGCCACGCTGGCCTCGCTCGCGCGCGCGATGGAGCTCTCCGTGTTCGGCGCGCAGCCGCTGCTCCCCCTGGCCGGTGAGTTCGACGCCAGCTCCGAACAGGCATCGGCGCTGGGAGACACCCTCGGCCGTGTCGGCGGCTCGCTGGGCGACACGCGCAGCGATGTCGCCAGCATCGGCACGGAGCTCGACGGGCTGAGCGCCGAGCTGGCCGCCCTGCGCGACGTCAATGGCACGGGCGGTGCGGCACCGCCGCTTCGCCTGTTCGTGGTCCTGCTGCTCCTCTGGCTGCTCATCCCGGCCGTGGGCGGCCTCCTGGCCGGCCTGGCCCTGCTGCGCCTTCCTCGCCGGGCAGGCTAGCGTCGCCAGGCCGTCGAAGACAATCGGTCGATCCGGCCTGGACCGGCTCACGGAGCCGGAAATCGTCGAACTCTTCGGACGCAGCCCACCTCGAGACCGCACCGAGACCGCTCTCGTGCCGACGACGGGTTGACACCTCCGTCGAACCCCGCGCAGCGACCGGTCGTCGCGATCTGTCGAGGTCGGTGCGCCGGAGCCCGTTCTGCGGCGCGAATCTCACGGTTCACGAAGGACCGATGCGCCTGAGCCGCGCCGCCCGGCACCGCTCAGGCTCCGCCAATGGTCATGGATCGCGGGAATCGCGCCTGCCAGCGGCATCCGGCGCTGGCGCCTCGATGGATCGCGCGCCTCGGACTCAGTCGGCGGTGCGGATCACCCGGCGCAGCCGCAGGAGCGAGCCCATGTAGAGCACGACGCCGATGCCGAGCAGGACGCCCAGCATCCAGAGCTCCACCAGGCGGCCGCGCAGCATGAGCTCCTGGAGCGCCGCGATGCCATGCGTCACCGGCAGGCTGTACGCGATGTACTGCATCCACTCCGCGAAGTCGGTCACCGGCAGGACGAACCCCGAGAAGAAGACGCTGGCCAGCAGGATCAGCATCGAGAGCTGCACAGCCTGGCGCTCGGAGTCGGCCACCAGAGAGATGAGAAGGCCGAAGCCCAGCGAGGCGAAGGTCAGCAGCAGGACGATCCCGATGAAGAGGCCGATGCTGCCGAGGAGCGGAACGCCCAGCACAGCCACCAGCAGCACGCCGACGATGGCGCTCACCGCAAGGCTCAGCACCGCGTAGGCGATGTACTTGCCGACCAGCAGCTCCATCGAGCTGACCGGGGCCACCCGGAAGCGATCCATCTGGCCGCTGAGCCGTTCACGCACCATCGAGAGCGCCGTAAGCGTGACGGCGAGGTGCTGGATCACCAGCGCGAATACGGCAGGGCCGAAGAAATTGAGCACCTCCGGCTGGGTCGGCGCCACGTTCTCGGTCTCGGCCGTCGTGGGCCGTGCAATCACCTCGGGCGGAATGTCGGTCACCTCGGGCCCCAGCTCGCCCTCCGCGAACGTGATTCCCGCGGCCGCCGTCCGCTCGATGATCTCGGCGTTGAGGCTGCTCACCAGGATCGACGTTGCCAGCGTGGCGAGCTGGTCGTAGACGGGGTCGACCTGGTTCCAGGCGACGCGGATCGTGGTCTGGTTGCCGGCGCGGACCTCCGCCGCAGAGCTGGCCGGCACGACCACCAACAGGTCGATACCTCCGTCGCGCAGTCGCTGCTCCGCGCCCTCGCGGTCATCGCCGACCTGGGTGATCTCGAGACGGCCCGGCGCGAGCTCCTCGTACTCCTCCGCCGAGCGCGAGAAATCGCTCTCCGCCGGAATGACGATCTCGGTGGCGAACGGCGCTCGATAGCCGCTGTAGCCGAGCCCGAACAGGAACATCACCAGGAACGGACCCAGGATGAGGCTGATCAGCACGCCCGGGCGACGGACCACCTCCCGCAGCTCCTTGCCGGTGAAGGACGCCATGCGCACGATGCTCTGCGAAACGCCCTGCACGAGGTCACCCACCGTGCACCCCGGCGTGCTCGGGCTCGGGGACCGGCGGTGACTCGTGCTCGCGCGCCGCTCGGCGCTGCTCGACGAGGCCCGTGAAGACCTCGTCGAAGGTCGGCTGATGCTCCTGCAGGCCGCTGACGCCGATTCCGGCGCGACGCAGTGTCTCGATGATCTGCGGCGTCGTCGTGGCCGCGTCGTCGGTGGTCACGAACAGCTGACGCGCGGCCGGCTGTCGCACGCCGGTGATGCCCGCCACGCTGCCCAGCATGTCGGCGTCAGCGGCCCGCTCGGTGGTCACCTCGAGCACCTCGCCGCCGAACACGAGCTTGCGCAGCTCATCGGGCGTATCGAGCGCCACGAGCTCGCCGTCGGCGATCAGTGCCACGCGGTCGCAATACTCGGCCTCGGTGACGTACTGGGTGGTGACGAGGAGCGTGCGGCCCTCCTGCTTGAGCGTGCGCAGCTCGTCCCAGATGGCCTGGCGCAGCATCGGGTCGATCCCCGCCGTCGGCTCGTCGATGAAGAGCACGTCGGGACTGTGAACGAGCGCGCAGGCAAGCTCCAGTCGTCGCTGCATGCCGCCCGACAGATCACGAGCCAGTCGGTGGCGAGCATCGGTAAGGTCGACCACGTCGAGGGCGTGGCGGATCAGCCTCCGACGCCTGAATGGGCCAATGCCGTAGAGCGCGGCGACGAAGCCGACATTCTCCTGGGCCGACAGATCCTCGTAGAGGCTGAAGAGCTGCGGCATGTACGCGATCCGCCCGCGCGCTCGACGGCTGAAGTGCAGTGGGTCCTCGCCGAGGACGCGGATGACGCCGCTGGTGCGACCGAGCGTTCCGGTGAGCATGCGGACCGTCGTCGTCTTGCCCGACCCGCTCGGGCCGACGATCCCCAGGATCTCGCCGGGTTCGACGTCGAACGAGAGGCCATCCACGACCGTTCGGTCATCGAAGTCGCGCGAGACATCTCGCGCGACGATGACGGGCTCGACGGAGGTGGCTGCGGTCACGCTGGGCCGATTGCAATTCGTGTGCCGCTGGGCGAGCAAGCGCTTGGTGCGGCCCATTCGACACCTCGACGCGCCAGCATGGCTCGCAGCCGGTCCTCATCACGGGCTGGTTGGCGGTCGCCAACAGGCACGCGATATGCCACAGCCTTTCTCAGCATCTACAGCGAGGAGAGAACCTCATGGCCGATCTGAGCACGAAGGAGCGCGAGGCGCTTCGCAAGGACCAGTTCGCATATGTCGACGACGAGGGTGGCGAGCACCTGCCGATCCACGACGAGTCGCACGTGCGGAATGCGATCGCGCGCTTCAACCAGACGGACTTCGAGAGCAAGGCCGCGAAGGAGCGGGCACGCAAGAAGATTCTGGCCGCGGCGGAGCGACACGACATCGAGGTCAACGAGGACAGCAACGTCCGCGAGCCGGCTGACTGAGCAGCATGCGATCCATCTGGAAGGGGGCGATCAGCTTCGGGATGGTCACCATCCCGGTCAAGCTCTACACCGCGACCGAGTCGAAGGACGTCCGCTTCCGGCTCCTCCACAAGGAAGATCACGCGCCGATCGAGGAGAAGCGCTTCTGCACCGCCGATGGCAAGGAGGTCGCCTGGGACGACCTCGTGCGCGGCTACGAGGTTTCCAAGGGCGAGTTCATCGTGCTCGATCCCGAGGAGATCGATGCCGCCAAGCCGGAGAGCAGCACCATCATCGACATCGGCGACTTCGTGGAGGCCGAGGAGATCGACCCGATCTATTTCGAGAAGAGCTACTTCCTCGAGCCGACCGAGGTCGGCGCCAAGCCGTTCAGCCTCCTCAAGCGCGCCCTCGAGGAGACGGAACGCTTCGCGCTGGCGCGGGTGACGATTCGCACCCGTGAGCGGCTGGCCACCCTGCGGGCCTATGAGGACACGCTCATGCTCGAGACGATGTTCTGGCCGGACGAGATCCGCTCAACCGGGGCGCTCGACCTGCCCGAAGGCGCGGAGACGAAGGTGCGAGCCAAGGAGATGGAGATGGCCCGAAGCCTCGTGGCCAACCTGGCCGACAGGTTCCGGCCCGAGTCCTACACCGATGCGTACCGTACTGCGCTCGAGGAGCTCATCGAGCAGAAGATGCGAGGCGAGACACATCCGTCGAAGCGGCGCAAGCCAGAGCCGAAGGTCATCGACCTCATGGATGCGCTCAAGGCGAGCGTGGACGCGGCGAAGGCCGGTGGATCGAAACCGAAGAAGAAGACTGCTCGCCGCAAGACGGCCAGGCGTTCGGCCGCGTAGGCCTGCCAACCTCAGAAGTGTTCGTCGTGGTCCGAGATCTCGTCACCGCCGATGCGGTTCTCGCGATCCCGGAGCGGCTGAGGGTCGTCCTTCGAGCCCGCCGCCGGCCGGGATTCCATCCGGTAGGCAGGGTCACTGGATGACAGCCCGTGCTCGGAGCCGTATCCGGATTCTCGCGTCGCCATGTTCGTCAGGCCACCCTCGGGCCGATCGAGACCCGGCTCGCCGATGTCGCCTGACCGGGAGCGTGCGTGACGACCCTGGGTTTCGGTCGCACTCGCCTGGTCGTCCGGATCGCTGACCTCACGCGACTCTGCCGGAACGAACGGCATGTCCGAGTCATCGGGGGTGAGATTGCCGGTGGCGCCGGTCATGGCACCACCGGAGTGATCGCGCCTGGTCACCGCTGGACCGGGGCCTCGACGTCGCCGCGCCACGCGCCGGTCTCGGTGCCGCGCCCCTCGATGAACTCCTTGAATCGCTCGAGATCGCCCTTCACGCGCCGGTTCAGGAAGCCGAGTGCCGTGCCGACGTTCTCGGCCACGCCCTCAGGATCGGCGTCCAGCTGGAGCGTGACACGCGTCGTCTCGTCATCGACTCGATGGAAGGTCACGACGCCCGCGTTCTCCGCGCCGGAGGTGGCGTTCCAGGCGACGCGCTCGTCGGGATGCTGCTCGGTGACCTCGGCATCCCATTCCTTGTCCTTGCCGCCGACCTCGGCGACCCAGCGCAGGTGCGTGTCATCGGTCTGGGTCACGGACTTCACGCCTTCCATGAACTGCGGGAAGTCCTCGAACTGGGTCCACTGGTTGTAGGCGGTGCTCACTGGCACCTTGACGTCGATGCTTTCGACCACGGAAGCCATGGCGAGATCCTCCTCAGGTGGCGGCGGAATTGCGTTCACGCCGATCCTTGCAAGGCATGCGCCAGATTCGGGCGAACGCGGAGGTCATCGCGCCTCCCTATACTCGCGATGCCCCGTCGCCATGTCGTCCGCGGAGGGCCCGTGCCTCGCTCGAATGCCAGCCTCACATCGCCCGGATCCCGATTGCGCGGATTCTGGGCGGCGCTCGCGATCCTGGCGTGCTCTCTGGCCACTCCCGCTCCCGTCCTCGCCCACGCGGAGCTCGTGACCTCGAGCCCGCTTCCGAACGCGTCGCTCGTCGAAGCCCCCGATCGGCTGCGTGTCACCTTCAGCGAGCCGATCGACTCCGCCACCAGCTCCGTGGAGCTGCTCGACCCACAGCTGCGCCAGATCGATGGCATCGGTCCCCCGGCGATCGAGGACGAAGGCACGACCATCACCGTCGCCCTTCCCCCGCTCGACGCGGGCATCTACACCGTCAGCTACCAGGTCGTCTCGACCGTCGACGGGCACGCCACCCGGGGGCTCTTTGCGTTCGTCGTGGATCCGACCGGCGCGGAGGCTCCACCGACCACTCCGCCGGTGTCGTCATCGCCATCGGTGGATGGGTGGGCCATTGCCGCCCGCTGGCTGGCGCTGGTGGCTGCCCTGGTCGGCCTCGGCAGCCTGACCACCTGGTGGCAGGCAGGTCGTCCCGCGCTCGAGTTCGCAGCACCCCGCGCCGACCGGCGCCCGCCGTGGCGAATGGTCACTCTGTCCGGAGCCGGCGTGGTCAGCGGGGTGATCCTCTACCTTGCGCTCGCTGCCCGGCCGCTCGCACCGCTCGACGGATCGACGACGGGCGTGCCCTTCGACCCCAGCGTGCTGTTGGGGTCGACCCCGTTCGCCGTCGCGATGCGCGTGGCGATCATCGCGGCGCTGGTCGCCGCCGCCCTGGCCTTTGTCGGCATCGGTCGCAGCGAACACCATCATCACCGACCCCTTGCCGCAGTCGTCGGTGTCGGCTTCGCCATCTCGCTGGCCGGGATGAGCGCGGCCGGCCATGCATCGTCGCTCGGTGGCCCGCTGAATGCGGCCATCGACTGGCTGCACCTCGTCGCGGCCGCGGCGTGGCTCGGCGGCCTCCCCGCGATGTACGGACTGGCTGGCAGAGCGGGGCCAGCCGGGTCGCGCCGAGGGATTGCCACGGAGATCCTGCGACGCCACGGGCGGATGGCGCTCGTTGCCGGTCCACTCGTCGTGCTGACCGGACTGGCCAACTCGTCGCTGGTCCTGGGCACGTCGCGCGAGCTGGTTGCGAGCGGATACGGCAACCTGCTGCTCGTGAAGGGCGTGCTCGTCAGCGTCGCCCTCGGCATCGGCGCCGCCAACCATCTCCTCGTCCGCGGACGAGCCCGAGGTCGCGGAGCAACGACCGTGCTCATGGCGAGCGAGCTGCTCGTGGGCGCCGTGGCCGTCATGGCGGCAGCGGCCCTGGTGACCATCCAGCCGTCGGCAGCCCGGCAGCCGGTCGTGGTCGGCCCATCGGTCCAGCCGGCGCACTTCTTCGGTGAAGCGGGTCCATCGAGGATCCACGCGTCGGTGAGCGTGCCCGCGCCGGGCACCCAGAGCTACCAGGTGACCGTTCGCGACGCGCAGGATGGAAGGCCTCGCCCCGACATTCAGAGGGTGTTTCTCACGCTGACCCCGCCCGCAGAGACCGACCTTACTGCCCAACGCATCGAGCTCGATCCGGCCGAGCTCGATGGCCTGTACACGACCAGCGGCGCCTATACGCCAATCGTTGGTGATTGGAGCCTCGATGTCATCGTGCGACGGACGGGCGCTCGAGACGAGACCGCTTCCTTCAGCATGCTGGTCAACGAGCCGAGCGAACCGATCGTGGTCCCGCCCCCGGACACCGGTGTCGGCGTACCCGTGCCCCTGGCAATGCTGTGGGGCGTGCTGCCCGGCGGCGCGGCCGGCTGGATTCCGGGCGCGGTCGCCATCGCTGCCGTCGTCGCCATCGGTCTCGGACGGTGGCGCCTGGCGCCGTTGCGGGTGATGCTCCTGGCAACGGCCACCGTCCTGATTCTCGCGGTCGGTTCGCGTTCGCTCGTCGAGGCCGCGAACAGGCCGTCGGCGAGCGACCTGGCGGCATACGAGGGCGCGCCGGTCGGATCGGTCGAAGCCGGGCAACGAATCTATCTCGCCAACTGCGCCGGATGCCACGGCACCGATGGAGAAGGCGACGGACCCGTTCGCTCGGTCCCTGATCCGGCGCCGCTCGCCAAGAGCCTGCCGGGCATGTCCGACGCCGAGGTGTCGTACCGTATTGCCAACGGACTGGCCGGAACATCGATGCCGCCATTCGCCGCCAGCCTCAGCGAGCAGGAACGGCGCGACCTCGTCAGCTACCTGCGCCAGCGATGGAGAACGCCGTGACCCCGTCCACGCAGGAGGAACGAAGAAGACCGATGCGCTTCACGCGCCTGGCGACTCCCGCGATCATCGCGGGGGCCTGCGCCCTCCTGTCGCCGATGAGCGTCCTGGCGCACGCCGGGCTCGTTTCGAGCACGCCGGCCGCTGACGCCGAGCTTACGATGTCACCCGACGAGGTGATCCTCGTCTTCAGTGGCGAGCTGGCACCGAACGGGTCCGGCTTCACGGTCACCGATTCGGACGGCACCACCGTCGGGGATGGGAGCCTCGACCTGACCGTGGCCGATCGCAACGAGATGCGAGGAGCGACGAGCCTCGCGGAGCCTGGTAGCTACTTCGTGGCGTGGACATTGGTCGCGGCCGACGGGCACCAGGAATCCGGAGCGTTCGGGTTCAGCGTGACGTCGAGCGCGGGAACGCCCGATACCGCCATGAGCGCGCAGGGCGAAGCCACCGCGGGCATCGGAGCCGTGATGCTGCTCATCGCGGCGGCGCTGGGACTGCGGCGCCTGTCGCCGCGGGCCGGGACGGCCGTGCTGTTGGCAGCGGCCACGGTCGCGGCTCTGACCGCGTGCGTCGGCGGCGATGGCGACTGCGAAGCACTCCCGACGAGGATCGAGCTCACCCTCGCCGACGGCGCGCTCGCGCCGAGCAACCCATCGGTGTGCCGCGGTCGCCAGGTGACCCTCGTCGTGACGACCGACGTGGACGGTGTCCTCCACGTCCACTGTTACGACGCGCATGTTCCGGCGACCTCGATGACCGCAGGAGAGGTCGTGCAGCTCGTCTTCACCGCGACCCGCAGCGGGCAGTTCCCGATCGAGCTGCACACCGACGACAACACCGAGGGCGTGAGCGTCGGCATCTTCACGGTCCATGAGCCCTAGGGGCAGCCTCGCGGTGGCGATCGGCCTGATCATCGCCGTTGCGACGCCATGGCCGGCGGCGGCCCATGCCATCGGCGGTACGTTCCAGCTCCCCGTGCCGCTCTGGCTCTACCTGGCCGGCGCGGCGGCCGCGGTGGCCGCCTCCTTCGTGGTCACCAGCCTTACGAACCGCACGCCGGCAACGGCCTCGTTCTACGCCACGCGGCACATCCCGGACGGCCCGTCACGCGTCGCTCGCGCGGGGCTGCGGCTGCTCGGTCTCGCCTGGTGGTACGGGGCAATTGTCGCTGGGATCGTGGTCGGCGACATCTCGCCGCTGCCAGCCGTGCTCCTCTGGATCGGGATCTGGGTTGGCCTGCCGATCGTCGCCGTCCTGGCCGGCAACCCGTGGCCGTCGCTGAGCCCGTTCCGGACGACGTTCGCGGTCCTGCAATGGCTGGTGGCTCGGATCGGCGTCGATCGGCTCGATCTCGGGCTGCGCTATCCACCGTCGCTGGCGCGCTGGCCGGCCGTCACCCTGCTGGCCGCCGGAATCTGGGCAGAGCTCATCCTTCCGGGCGGGGAGGTCGCCGGCACCGTCGCGTTGCTGATGACCGCCTACACGGTTCTGACGCTGGCCGGCATGCTCCTCTACGGCCGGATCGCCTGGCTGCGTCACGCCGAGCTGTTCGAGGTCGAGCTCGGGTGGTTCGGACGTATCGGCCCGCTCGGACGTCGCTCCCGCAGCGCGCAGCTCTGCTCCGGGTGCGATGAGGCATGCGACGCCGAGCGGTGCCTGGATTGCCCGGAGTGCAGCGTCGCCGCCGAGGATGACGAGCGCCGAGCGGAGTGGCGTCCCTGGATCGCCGGACTCACGGACGTGGGGAGGCCAGGGTGGTCCGACGCCGTGTTCATCGTCCTCGTGCTGGCGGGCGTGACCTACGATGGCCTGCGCGAGACATTCATCGGCTTCTCGATGTTCAACGTGCTCTATCCCGTCATCTCACCAATCCTCGGCGCCTCGAACCCCACAACCTTTCTCGTCGTGGAGACCCTCGAGCTTGCCATGGTCTTCGGCCTCTTCCTGGCTGCATTCGTCACCGTGGCCGCCGCCACCCACGCGTTCGGCAAGGCGCACGAACCCCTCGGCGCGATGGCCGGCCGCTATGCCGCGACGCTGCTGCCGATCGCCGGCGGCTACCTCATCGCGCACTACTTCACGCTCGTCATCCAGGGCGTCGTCTGGCTTCCCTCGCTGCTCGTCGACCCGCTCATGAGCCTGGCCCCGCAGCTCGACGCGATCCCGATCGTACTGGTCTGGTATCTCAGCGTGGCGGCCATCGTGGGCGGCCATATCGCCGGGATCGTGCTCGCACACCGGCTCGCCTTACGCCGTTCCCCAGGACGAGCGACCATGGCGGGCCTGCCGATGGTGGCGCTCATGATCGGCTACACCGTGCTCTCGCTCTGGATCATCGCCGCGCCGATGGTGGTCGAGCCGGGCGTGCCGCCGGCGGCACTCGTCCGATGACCGAGATCAGCATCGGTCTCGCGTTCCTCGCGGGGCTGATCTCGTTCGTCTCCCCCTGCGTGCTGGCCCTGATGCCGGTGTACCTGGCCTTCCTGGGCGACGCCTCGGTGGCGGAGGGGAGCGGCGGCACGGCCGTCGTCTCGAGGAGCGCCATCCTGCCGCAGGCGCTGCTCTTCGTCGGCGGCTTCACCGCGGTGTTCGTGGTCCTGGGCACCTCCATCGGCGTGGTCGGTGGACCGCTCTTTCGAATCCCGGAGCTCCGACAGGTGGCGGGCATTGCGGTGATCGTCCTCGGCATCCTGACCACGGGCGCATTCGGCCCGGCCCTCGACCGCTTCAGGATCGGCGTCGATCCATCCGTGCTGCCGGCCGCTCGGTCGGTTCGCTCCCTGGCGCTCGGCGCCTTCGTCGGCGTGGGCTGGACCCCGTGCATCGGGCCCGTGCTGGGGGCCGTCTTCACGATGGGCGTCTCCAGCGGCTCGGCGCCTGCGGTGTTCGTGCTGCTGGTCGCCTACTCCCTCGGCCTGGCGATCCCCTTCCTGGCCGCCGCGCTCGCCGTCCCGCGCCTTCGGCCGCTGCTCGAATGGCTTCGACGGCACCATCGGTCCGTCCAGGTGGTGGCCGGGCTGTTCATCGTCGTCATCGGCGTGATGATCTTCTTCAACACCTTCGCCCGGTTGGCCGGTCTCTTCACCTTCGTGCTCTGAGGCGCGACTCGGCCGCCTTCGGCCGGTAGCTTCCCCCTGGGAGACTCGACGTGGCTGATACGCCCCTGGCGAACCAATGTTCCGGACGCCGCTCCCCGTTGATCCGCTACTGGGACTACTGGACACGAATTGACCGGTGCGCCCCGTCGCGAACCAGGAACGGACAGGATCGGCCCTCCAGCCCGTCCGTCGCTCCCAGCCGCGAGCCAATTCGGACACTTCCCTTCCGATACGCCCCCGAGCGGATCAACGAGCCCTCGTGGTCGCCGGCGACGCGACCGGAGCGCCGAAATGGATCGGGAACTGGCACGCGCCCTGCGGCGTATCAGCGGCACACCAAGAGGAGAAACCGATGCATCTCGATGGACTCAAGGTCGCCGTCCTGGTGACCGATGGCTACGAGCCGAGCGAGCTGATCGAACCCGTTGCCGCACTGCGCGACGCCGGCGCCGATGTGAAGATCGTCTCGGACCATGACGGCTCCATTCGCGGAAAGACCGATGCCGACACGGCCTCGGTGGACCTCACCCTCGATACCGCGCGGGCCGATGACTACGGCGCGCTGCTCCTTCCCGGTGGCGTCAAGAACCCCGACACGATGCGCCAGAACGAGCGCGGCGTCGCCTTCGTTCGCTCCTTCGCCGATGCCGGCAAGCCGATCGCCGCCATCTGCCACGCGCCGTGGCTGCTCATCGAGGCCGATGTCGTGCGTGGTCGCCGCATGACGTCATATCCGTCGCTGAAGACGGACCTGCGCAACGCCGGCGCCGAGTGGGTCGACAAGGAGGTCGTCACCGACCAGGGCCTCGTCACCAGCCGCACCCCGAAGGACATCCCGGCCTTCAACGCCAAGATGCTCGAGGAGTTCGGCGAAGGCACGCATGACCGCCGCGCCACGAAAACCGAAAGCGTCAGCGCCTGACCCAACCCGCGGTTCCGTCAGATGGCACCACCGATGCCGTTCGCAGGTTTCCGGCGGCGCCGGGCTGGAACGGGGGGCACTCGCTGAGCGTGAGACCGACGCCAGACAGCCAGTTCGGCGCCATGGAGACCCAACTTCGTGGCGACGGGCACCACCAGTGCCATCTGACGACACCTTGCTTGGCCGCGCCCACCGAGGTTCTCAGCGGCGCCGGAACGCGGCACCAGGCGCTATCTGCCCGTCGTGCTGCTGGAGCGACGGCGCTCGATGAGCGAGGCGTCGGGTGGATCAGGCCGTCGGCGGCTTGTAGACCTTGCGGGCGGCGTCGGCACGCTTGACGATGGCCGCCTGCTCGTCGCGGTCGAAGATCTGGTGTGTCTCGAGACCCACGACGGCGCCAGTGGCACCGACCGCCGCGGACAGCGCTGCCGCCGTCACGCCGTCGGGCAGGTTCGAGATCAGGAAGCCGTCATGCTCTCCCTGCATCCAGTAGAAGGCTTCCTGCGTGCCCCCGAGCGATTCGACGAGCGCCTTTCCCGCGGCGGACCGGTCGCTCGGACGTTCGATCATGGCCTTCGCAGACTCGGCGGTATACGAAAAGAACGTGATGAATCTCGGCATGTCCTTCTCCTCATAGGCGCCAAAGCGCTGGCTCGGAAGGGTCGGTCGCGCCGTTGGCCCAGCGCACGCCACGCTGGTGCGAACCCGAGGTCTCCGATGCCTCGCTCCGTGATCGAAGGAGTATAGGTTGGTGGGTATCGGGTGCCGAGTAGTTCGGATCCGGCACAACATCGAGGGCGTGATG
>JBQTHZ010000007.1:0-14029 GCA_052388515.1 Chloroflexota bacterium
TGGGTGGCGACGAGCATCGTCTGGGGCAGCTCGCGCAGCATGCCGATGAGCTCACGCCGTCCGCGCGGATCCAGTCCCGACGACGGCTCGTCGAAAACGAGGACGGATGGATCCATGCTGAGCACGGTCGCCATCGAGACCCGCTTCCGCTGGCCGAGCGAGAGGTGGTGCGGCAGGCGTCGTTCGAAGCCGGCCATGCCGACGGACGCCAGCGCCCGCTCGACGCGCTCGTGGATTTCGGTGCCGGCCAGGCCCATGTGGAGCGGCCCGAATGCGACGTCGTCCCGCACCGTCGGGCTGAACAGCTGGTCGTCGGGATCCTGGAACACGAGTCCGACCTCGGCGCGGATGCGGCCCAGGTTCGCGCCCACCACCGGCGTACCGCCGATGCGCACCGACCCGTGCGACGGCTCGTTGATGCCGTTGAGATGCAGCATGAGCGTCGACTTCCCCGCGCCATTCGGTCCCACCAGCGCCACCTTCTCCCCTCGGGCGACCACGAGGTCGATGCCGCGGAGTGCCTCGTAACCGTCGGGGTAGGCGTAATGGAGATGCTCGATCTCGATCCAGCGCGACGGGTCCCCTGCCAGCGGTTCGGAGGGCGGATGGTCATGCCTGTGATCATCCGCGTGATCGTGTTCGTGGACGTGTGGCTGCGTCATGCGCGCGGAAGCCAGAGATGCGCAGCCAGCTCGAAGCCGATGAGCGCGCCGATCAGCAGGACGAACGTGGCCCATGCAGACGCCGGAATCCGCCGGGTGGCCAGGTGGCGGAAGGTGCCGTCGAAGCCGCGCGCCTGCATGGCGCCATAGATCCGCTCCGAGCGCTCGTAGCTGCGCAGGAAGAGTGACCCGACCATCTGGCCGGTCACGCGCGCCCGCCATCGCAGCGAACCGCCGGATGGAGCGGCCGCGGCCACGGCCACGGCCGAACGGGCGGATCGGGCGCGGAGCATGCGGGTGGCCTCACCGCCGAGCACGGCCAGGTATCGGTACATGAATCCGATGATCGCGACCAGGATCCGCGGGAGCCGGAGGTCGCGCAGCGCGTCGACCAGATCGTGGAAGGGCGTCGTGAACGTGAGGAGGAGGGCCGCCTGGACGGAGAGCCACGACTTCGCGGCGATGGTGGCGAACATTCGCAGGCCCTCGCCGGAGATCGTGAACGGACCGATGGTGCCGAGAGGATCGCCGGGCCGCACGAAGATGAGCGGCACGGCGGCGAGAAGGAAGGGCGCGGCGATGAACGCGCCGCGGGACAGCCGAAGCGGTCCCAGGCCGGCGACCATCGAGGCGCAGAGCAGAGCCAGCCACATGAGTGCCAGCGCGGCAAAGGCGCCGATGGGCAGCAGGCTGATCGCGAGGATGACGGCGATCGTCGCCACGAACTTCAGCCGCGGGTCGGCCCGGTGAATCGGCGAGTTCCGCGCGATCGCGCGATCGAGGTCCACCGGCGCTCAGGCGCGGCGTCGCGCCAGCGCCTTGCCGATGAGCCAGACGATCCCGAACAGCACGGCGATCCCGATGAGGCCGGCCACGATCGTGGCCATCGGCCCATCCATGCCGGGAACCACGTAATCGGCGATCAGGCTGAACGGGCTGCCTTCCGCCGCGTCGAGGAAGCCGATGTCTTCCGCCACGCGCTCCAGGCCGTCCGGATTCCCAGAGGCGAAGAGGGCAGCGGCAACCACGACGGCGACGATGAGCGCAAGGGCGATGAGGACCCAGGATGACCGCGAGCGGTCGCGCGGGTGGGGGTCGGTCTGCATCAGGCGGCCTGCGCGTCGCGGAGGCGGAAGAGGTCGGCACGGGTGACCCCGATGAAGGCAAGCGCGGCGACCGTGATGAGCGCCTCACCGATGCCGATGAGGACGTGCACGCCGACCATCGCCGGCAGTGCCAGGCCCAGTGGCACGACGTCAGAGGCCCCGAGCTGGAGCGCCATGGCGACGGCTCCTCCGACGACCGACGCCCAGGCAGCGATGCCCGCCGCGGGCAGCCGTCCACGCTCCTCGCCCCCGAAGACGCGCGTCAGCCCGCGATAGAGGGCGTAGCCGCCCAGCGTGCCGACGACGCCCATGTTGAAGATATTGGCGCCCATGATCACGAGGCCGCCGTCCTGGAAGAGCAGGGCCTGCACGGCCACGACCGCCGTCATGACCAGCGTCCCGGCCCACGGGCCGAGCATGACGGCGGCGAGCACGCCGCCGAGCAGGTGACCGCTGGTGCCACCGACGACCGGGAAGTTGAACATCTGCGCCGCGAAGACGAAGGCGGCCATGACCCCGAGCAGCGGGACCGCCCGGTCATCGAGGCGCTGATTCGTGCGGCGGACCGCGTAGGCGACGACTCCCGCCGTGACGATCCACATGGCGATCGCGATGGGGACGCTGACGAAGCCGTCAGGGGCATGCAGGAAGTTCGCGGGAAGGGGTGGCATGGGTGCTCCGACAGGGCTGGCGTTCGCTTCGATCGTACTGCCTCGAACACGCTCTTGCAACGCATTGCAATAACGATTCGCCTCATTCAGACTGCGGCCGATGAGCGCCACCGAATCACTTCCCGCCCCGTGGGACACGGTGGGGGATCGCCTCCGTGAGCGTGGCCTGCGCTGGACGCCGCAGCGCCGGACCGTGATCGAGGTCCTGGCGGAGGCGGACGGTCACGTCACCGGCGCGGAGCTGGTGGAGCGCTGTCGCGCGCGCGATGCCGCCACCATCCCATCCACGGTGTATCGGACGCTCGATGTGCTCGAGGAGCTCGGGCTGGTCCGCCATGGCCACGGAGCGGATGGCCGCGAGGAGTTCCACGCACGGCCGCTCCAGGACCACGGCCACCTGCACTGCGCCGAGTGCGGCGCCACCTGGGAGCTCGAGACCTCGCAGGCATCGGCCATCGAGGCGGCGTTTCGGGACGTGGACGGCTTCGAGATCGATATCGGACACGTCACCCTCGTCGGCCGCTGCCGGAGCTGTGCGTCAAGCCCCTGACGTCGCGACGTTCCCGGCGCGGGCGCCAGGCCCGCTCTCGTCGAAATTGGACGACGGCACGGCGGCATCTGCCTGCTAGTCTCCCTCGAATGCGGATGAACGAGCCTGAGTCGGGCTTCCTCGGCTTTCCGGTCGAGACCGATCTCTCACGGCTCGACGCGGAGGCGGCCATCCTGGGCGTTCCCTTCGGCTGGCCGTATCCGCGCCCGGGCGCCACGGCGGGTTGCTCGGAGGCGCCGGCTGCCGTGCGTCGCCGCTCCGCTCGCCTGGCGCGCTTCATCGATCACTGGGACTTCGACACGAACGGACCGATGCGTCCCCGTCACACCCTCGACGCGGGCGACGTGCCCGGCGAGATCGCCGATGGGCCAGGGAACAGCCGCCGAACGACCGATGCAGTGACCGCCATCCTCGATCGCGGCACCGTCCCGATCTGCCTCGGCGGCGACGACTCGGTGCCGGTCCCGATCCTGCGCGCGTACGAAGGCCGCGGACCGATCACCATCCTCCAGGTCGACGCGCATCTCGACTTTCGCGACGAGGTCGAAGGCGTTCGCGAAGGCTACTCGTCGTCGATGCGCCGTGCCTCCGAGATGGATCACGTCGCACGCATCTTCCAGGTGGGCCTGCGCGGCGTGGGGTCCGCGCGGGCCTCGGATGTCCAGGATGCACGGAGCGCCGGCAACGTGCTGGTCACCGCGCGCGAGCTGCATGGGCGTGGCGTTCCGTGGCTCCTCGCCCAGATCCCGCCCGACGCATCGGTCTTCGTCAGCTTCGACTGCGACGGGCTCGATCCGGCCGTGCTGCCCGCGGTCTCGGCGGTCGCGCAGGGTGGGATCAGCTATGCAGAAGCATTCGACCTGCTTTCGGGGATCGGGCCGCGCCTGGCGGGAGCCGTGTTCACCGAGTACGTGCCCGCGCTCGACCGCGACGAGGGCTCGGCCCTCGTGCTGACACGGCTCATGGGAAGGCTCCTGGAGCACGCGTAACCAGGCGCGTCAGCGCTCGACCTCGGTGGCCCGGAAGATCGGTCCGATCTGGCAGATGGATGCCATGTCCGTGGCTTCCTCGCCGCGTACCGTGACCTCGTCACCGCCGCGTGCCACGACCTCGCCTTCCGGCGAGGTGAGCTGGAGCGGGCTCAGCTGGAGCTGCCAGCCGTCGGGATAGATGACCTCGTACCGGGTGCGGTCTGGCGCCTGGAGGTAGCCGCAGCCTCCCTCGATCGAGTCCGCGCCCAGGACGCCTGTCAGCTCGTCACCTGCGTCCGATGGCGCGCGCGAGGGTTGCGACGACGAGATCGTCAGCGAAGCGCTCGGGGTCGGTTCAGCGGATGGCACGGGAGTCTCCTCTGGGGTCGCGGAGGGCGTCTCGGAGCTGCCCGGGCCGGCGCCGCACGCCGAAGCAATGAGCAGACACACGAGGGCGATGAGGGTTCGCATGATCATGGTGCCGGACGGCAACGCTGCATGATCGGTTCCCGTGAGAAGGCGGTGCAGTGCGTCACCGAATGACCCTGAAGCGACCGGTTGCTCGCTCGACATCGGCAGTAAGATTGCGCTCCAGCCCTGTCGCACGGCAATTGACCGCCGTGTCCCGAGTCGAGGGCAAACAGTCAACTACTGGGAGGGTACCGCCCCGTGCATCGACGCTCATTGCGGACGATCGCAGCCTCTCTGACAAGCGTCTCACTCCTCTTCACCATGATGGGTACGGCCCTGGCGGTCGACCCGACCCAGCTGAGCGCAACCGCGCTCGAGCCCGATGGCGCACCGATCACCACGGCGAAGTCCCGCAGCGGTGCGTTGGCCGAAACGGATCCGGCCCTTCTCGGTCGGAACGACACGACCCCGGTCCCTGTCTTCATCAAGCTCGACTATGACGCAGTGGCGTCGTACGCGGGCGGCGTCGAGGGACTCGCCCCGACCAGCCCGGAGATCACCGGCAAGTCGCTGAAGGCCAACCAGGGAGCCGTCAACGCCTACCGGGAGCATCTCTCAGGACAGGAGGCTGCTGCTCGGGAGGCGATCGAGGCCGCGGTGCCACAGTCCACGGTGCTCGATTCGTTCCAGGTCGCCTACGGCGGCGTGACCGGCATCGTGCCGGCGAACAAGATCAGCGCGCTCCTCGCCGTCGACGGTGTCGTCGCCGTGCAGGAGAACAAGCTCGAGCAGCCCCTGACGGATGCGACGCCGGACTTCATCGGCGCCACCGAGGCATGGGCGCAGATCAGCGACTCGACCACGGCCGGTGAGGGAGTCATCGTGGGCGTGATCGACTCGGGTATCTGGCCCGAGCACCCCTCGCTGATCGACAACGGGATCACCTATGGGGGCCCGGCGCTGGGTTGCGAATTCGGCGACGGGAGCGATCCCGACCTCGGCGCGGACTTCACCTGCAACGACAAGCTCATCGGCGCGTATGCATTCGTCGATACCTACCTGGCGTTCAACGCGAATCCGCCACTCGAGGGCGAGTTCTGCAACGATGCCCGGACCGAGTGCTCGGCGCGCGATGCCAACGGTCACGGGACGCATACCGCCACGACTGCGGCCGGTTCGCACGTCGACGAGGTCGATCTCCTCGGCGTCGACCGCGGTCCGATCAGCGGCATCGCCCCCGGCGCGCACGTCGTCGCCTACCGCGTCTGCCTCAACGATGGCTGCTACCAGGGTGACTCGGTCGCAGCTGTCGAGCAGGCGATCGAAGACGGCGTCGACGTCCTGAACTTCTCGATCTCGGGTGGCTCGAGCGCGTACACCGATGCGGTCGAGCTCGCGTTCCTCGACGCGTATGCCGCCGGGATCCTGGTCAACGCGTCGGCCGGCAACGCCGGTCCCGGAGCGGCGACCGCAAACCACGCCGGACCGTGGACGAACACCGTCGGTGCTTCGACCTCGGATCGGCACTTCCTGACGACCGTCAACCTGACGGCCGATGGCGGCAGCGATGCCCTGACCGGTGCCACCGTCACGTCGGGGGTTGCGACCCCGGGCGAGGTGATCCTCGCCGAGGATGTGCCCGGCTACGACGACTCACTCTGCCAGACCGAGCTGCCTGCCGACTCGGCGGTCGGCCAGATCGTCGCCTGTGAGCGGGGCGTGATCGCACGCGTCGACAAGAGCAAGCACGTGCTGCCCAGCGGCGCCGCCGGCATGATCCTGTACAACCTGGATCCTGCGAACGGCACCGGGCTCAACACCGACAACCACTTCCTCCCCAGCGTCCATGTCGATGTCGCGGAGGGAGAGGCGCTCCTCGACTTCCTCGCAGCCAATCCGGGCACCCAGGCGACATGGGACGGCGGCACAGCAACCGCGGTGCCCGGCGACGTGATGGCGGGCTTCTCGTCCCGCGGTCCACTGGGTGACTTCCTCAAGCCGGATGTCACGGCACCCGGCGTCCAGATCCTGGCCGGCAACACGCCGGCTCCGGTCGGGGAGGGAACCGGCGTTCCGGGCCAGCTCTTCCAGGCCATCCAGGGCACATCGATGTCGAGCCCGCACAGCGCTGGCGTCTCGGCTCTCGTCAAGGCCGCGCACCCCGACTGGACGCCCGGCCAGATCAAGTCGGCGCTGATGACGTCGTCGCTGCAGTCCGTTCTCAAGGAGGATGGCGCAACGCCGGCCGATCCGTTCGACCGAGGCGCGGGTTCGATCCGTGCCAACCGTGCGATCGCACCCACGATCACGTTCGACGTTGACGCGGACGACTACTACGCCAGCGCGACGGATCCGCTTGGCCGGCTGCACCTGAACCTGCCGAGCGTCTATGCCGATCCGATGCCCGGCGCGGTCGACACGGATCGCACGCTGACGAACGTCAGCGGCGCGAAGCAGAACATCCAGATCTCGACTCTGGCTCCGGCCGGTTCGTCGATCACGGTGTCCCCGGACAAGTTCAGCGTCGAAGCCGGCGCATCCCAGGAGATCGAGATCACGATCGACGGGACCGATCTCGACGATGGCACCTACTTTGGCCAGATCACGCTTGACGTGAAGGGCCAGGGCACCGATGCCGTCATGCCGGTGGCCTTCAACAAGACCCAGGGCGGCGTGACGCTCGATCATGAGTGCGATCCGACCGAGTTCCCCCGTGGCACCGCCACGGACTGCTCGGCGACCGTCACCAACTTCCTCCCGGTCGAGGCGCAGGCCAGCCTGAACGTCTCGACGGCAGCCAGGACGAACAGGCTTGCGATCCAGAACGTTGGGGCGCCGGGCATCCCGAGCGGCAACGGCTTCAACTGGAGCGGGTCGCTCGCGCCGGCACTTCCCCCGACCGTCGACGGCATGACGCTGGGCGGGGGCCAGCCGTACGGGTACTTCTCGCTGGCCGGCCTCGGCGTTCCGCCCGAGTCCGGCTTCGGGGACGAGACGATCGCGAACTACGACACCGACCCGTTCCAATTCGGATCGGAGACGTACACGTCGATCGCTGTCGACTCGAACGGCTACGTCGTCGTCGGTGGCGGAAACGCCGAGGACAACGACTGCTGCAACCCGCAGACGTTCCCGAATCCGGCGCGGCCGAACAACGTTCTCGCCCCGTTCTGGACCGATCTGAACCCGGCGGAGGGTGGCAACATCTACGTGACCGGGCTGACCGATGGAGTGGACGATTGGATCGTCGTCGAGTGGGCGAACATCTCGGAGTTCGGCGCCTCCGGCGCGACGAGCTACACCTTCCAGGTGTGGATCAACACCGGCACCGAGGAGATCACCTACACGTACGCCCTCGTCGAGGGTGACGGGACGGCTGACGGCCTCAGCGTCGGCGCCGAGAACCGTGACGGCTCGAGCGGTACGAACCTCGGGTCCGTGCCCGCCGCGGGCACGAAGTACGGCATCGAGACGTCGCCCCCGGCCGCCGGCGGCAGCGTGACGATCCCGTACGAGGCGCTCGGCAACGGGAAGGGGACGTACGACATCGTCGCGACGATGCGTTCGAATCTCCTCAACGGCGATACCACGAAGGTCGTGACGCTCACCGTCCGGTAGCCTTTCGGAATCCCGATGAGAGGCCCGCCGGTCCGCCGGCGGGCCCCTCGGTGTCTATGGGTCCCGATCCATGGGCTCGTGGCCGGCACAGGACAGCACCGGAAGCGCCGGGTAGCGCGCGAAGCGCGCATCGATCTCGGACAGGCGACAGCGCCAGAAGGTGCTGCGGGCGGCGTCGATGCGATGTGCGTGACGGCAGGTGCTGCACAGTCCGGCAGGGTCCGGTCGCGTGGGTGGTGGCGCAGAAGGTTTCACGTCTCCTTTACCGAAGAGGCCATTGTGGGCCGATGGGTTCCCACTATGCTGAAGGCCCAATCCATCCTCGCGCCCGTCGTTCGAGCCGACCGGGTCCGCGCACATTGGAGGCCTCCCAGCCCGTGCCCTCGCTTTCCGTCACCATGCAGACGCAGCGCGGCTTCGTGCTGCTGATGACCCTCGCCCTGGCGCTCGGCGCCATCGTGCCCTTGATTGCTCCCGCGCCCACGCGCGCGGCACCGACCGAGCTCTTCTTCAGCGAGTACATCGAGGGCTCGAGCAACAACAAGGCGCTCGAGATCTACAACGGGACCGGTGCGCCGATCGACCTTGCGGCCAATGCCTATTCCGTCCAGATGTTCTTCAACGGGAGCGCATCCGCCGGGCTGACCCTCAACCTGACAGGGACGGTCGCGGCCGACGACGTCTACGTCGTCGCTCAGTCGTCCGCGGCTGCGGCGATCCTCGCCCAGGCAGATCAGACCAACGGCGCGGGATGGTTCAACGGCGACGACGCGGTCGTGCTGCGCAGGGGCGACGCCTCGCTCGACGTGATCGGCCAGATCGGTTTCGATCCCGGAAGCCAGTGGGGCAGCGACCTCACGTCCACGGCCGACAACACGCTTCGCCGGAAGGGCGCCATCGAGGCCGGCGACCCCGATGGCTCCGACGCCTTCGACCCGGCGGTGCAATGGGATGGCTTCGCCACCGACACGTTCAATGGGCTCGGGGCTCACCCCGGCCTGCCGCCATCCGATGACGCGCCGACGGTGACAAGCACCACGCCGACCCCCGGATCGGTCGACACCGAGCCCGGCGATGACATCACCATCACCTTCAGCGAGGCAGTCAACGTCAGCGGCAGCTGGTTCACGGTCGACTGCACCAGTGGCCCGCGTACCGCTGCCGTCTCCGGTGGCCCGACGACCTTCACCCTGGACCCAGATGCCGACTTCGCGTCGGAGGATTCGTGCGAGGTCACCATCGTTGCCGCCAACGTCACGGATCAGGACGCAGCCGATCCGCCGGACGCGATGGCCGAGGATCACGTCTTCTCGTTCGGGGTCGGGACGTCATGCCCGACAGCCACACACTTCATCCATGAGGTCCAGGGCCCCGGGCTCACGACGCCCATCAACGGCACCACGGTGACGGTGAACGCCGTCGTGGTCGGTGACTTCCAGGGTCCAAGTCCGGCACTGCGCGGCTTCTTCCTCCAGGAGGAGGATGCTGACGCCGATGATGACCCGCTCACCTCCGAGGCGCTCTTCGTCTTCGACAACAACGGGCCGGTGGCGGTGGCGCCCGGAGACCTCGTCAGCGTGACGGGCCGAGCGACCGAGTTCGGCGACGTGACGCAGATCGATCGGCTCGCCAGCGTGGTGGTGTGCGACTCCGGCGTCGAGGTCTCGCCAGTCGAGATCACCCTGCCGGTCACGAGCACTGGTGACTGGGAGCGATGGGAGGGAATGCTGGCCGACTTCACGCAGCCGATGACAGTCACGGAGAACTTCAGCCTCGGCCGCTTCGGCGAGGTCGTCCTCAGCTCGATCGGCCGGCAGTACCAGGGCACCCATGAAGCGGCACCCGGCGCCGACGCGCTCGCGGTCGCGGATCTGAATGCGCGCACGCGGATCGTGCTGGATGACGCGAACACCTCGCAGAACGCCGATCCGACGCGGTACCCAACCGGCGGCCTGTCGGCGTCGAACACGCTGCGCACCGGCGCGACGGTCGCGGACCTGACCGCGATCGTGCACCAGGGCTTCGGCTCGTATCGGCTCCAGCCCGTGGGCGAGATCACGTTCGACGGCGCCGCTGACCGTCCGACCACGGTCCCGGACGTCGGTGGACGCATCCAGGTCGCGGCGTTCAACGTGCTGAACTACTTCAACGGTGACGGGATGGGCGGCGGATTCCCGACCACGCGAGGGGCAGAGACGCCGCTCGAGTTCGACCGACAGCACGACAAGATCGTGGCCGCCATCGGCGCCATGGACGCCGAGGTGGTGGGCCTCATGGAGATCGAGAACGATGGCGCCGACGCCGTCCCGGCCATCGCGACGCTCGTCGACGGACTGAACGAGTCGTTCGGCGCCGGCACGTACGCGTACGTCGAGACCGGCTCGATCGGCACGGATGAGATCGCGGTGGCGGTCATCTACCAGCCGGATGCCGTCGTCCCGACGGGGGACTTCGCCATCCTCGACTCCGGCGTCGACCCGCGCTTCAACGACGATGCCAACCGGCCGGTGCTGGCCCAGACATTCACCGAGACGGCGACAGACGCCGTCTTCACGGTCGCCGTGAACCACCTCAAGTCGAAGGGGTCCGGCTGCGGAGCGGGGGATGACCAGCCGGATCATCTCGGCGGCAACTGCAACGGGACCAGGACGGCGGCGGCCGAGGCCCTCGCCGATTGGCTGGCCACCGACCCGACAGCCTCCGAGGATCCAGATGCGATGATCATCGGCGACCTCAACGCCTATCGGCTGGAGACGCCCATCTCCGCGCTGCGGGATGCTGACTTCACCGACCTGCTGGCCGAATACGAGGGCCCTGACGCGTACACGTTCGTGTTCATGGGTGCATCGGGCTACCTTGACCACGCGCTCTCGAACCCGTCGTTGAGCGAACAGGTGACCGATGCGGCGCCGTGGCACATCAACACCGACGAGCCACCCGTCCTCGACTACAACACCAACTTCAAATCACCGAATCACCAGGCGACGCTGTACGCACCGGATCCCTTCCGGTCATCGGACCACGATCCGGTGATCGTCGGCCTGGATCTCCAGCTGCATTCGAAGGTGACAGGCGGCGGCCGGATCACCACCGACGCCGGCATTGCCTCGTTCGAGCTGTCGGTTCAGTACGCGGGACCGTCGATCGCACCGAGCGGTGAGACCTCCTTCACGCTTCCCGGCCTTGCCTTCGCGTCGACCAGATACGACTGGCTGGTGGCCGATGTCGACGGCGCCGCTGCTCGGTACAGCGGGTCCGGGACGGTGAACGGCGAAGCGGGCTACAGCTTCCTCGTGGCGGTGACGGATCAGCCGGACAGGCTGCGCATGAAGATCTGGGACGAGGAGTCCGGCGAGGTCCTGTTCGACAACCAGGCCGGTGACCCCGACGATGCGGCCGCGAGCGAGCCGATCCGCAACGGCCAGATCACCGTCCATTGACCGGCGGGTAGCACCGGGGAGGCTTGGCCAGCGTGGCCGGGCCTGACGGGCTGGGCCTGCGTGGCCGCTAGACGACTTCGGAGTCCGGCTCGTCTCGCGGGGCACCCATCGGCGGCTGGCTCTCGCCGGGTGCCCGCTGCTCGGGCTCCTGCGGCGTGTCGATGGGCCGGGGATGATCCTCCTCGTCGTCGGTCGGCGGCGTCGGTGGGATCTCGTCGTTGGGTGGCTGCTGAATGCTCATGCCCACCGAGGTGCAGGGCGCGTGCCTCGTCGTGGAACCGGTGTCGATCATGCAGGAGATATCAGGCCAATCCCGCACGAGCGGGTGATGAGGTGGTGGAGCGCGGGCCCATCGGCCTAATGTGCTAAACTCCGGTAACACGTTACTGAACCTGATGGAGATCCCGATGGGATGGCTACCCGAACCGGTTGAGCGTCTGCTGGAGGTGGCGCTGGTCGGTGAGCTGACCGTCATCGGGCGCAACGGGCGGCCGGTCACGCACCCGCTCATTCCGCTCTACGACGGCGAGAAGATCTACCTCCACTCCTCGACCCTGTTCAGCAAGAAGCTCGAGCACATCAAGCGCGACCGTCGCGTCTCGCTGGCCCTCACCGATCCGGTGGCCATGAAGGGCAACCTCGACCGCGCCACCATCCAGGGGACCGCCCGCGTCATCGAGGACGACCCGCACTCCGACTGGGAGCGGCTCATCCTGCAGCTATGGCGGGCCAAGGAGCCGGCGATCGATGACTTCCTGAAGGCTCGCGTCGCGCTGCCGCTCTTCTTCGAGCGTGCGGTCATCGAGATCACTCCGGAGCGCTCCCTGTACTGGGCGGACGGCCGGACCGATCGGGCGCCCGTGGAGGCTCACGCGCCTCGCGAGGTGGCCGCATGACGACGGCCATCCGCTCCGGCTCCGTCCCGGCGCACGATCCGACCACTGCCGATCTCGAGCGATTGGCGACCTACCCGCACGTCGTCATCAGCTGGATCGACGAGACGGGCTACCCCACCAGCGTCGCGACCACCTTCGAGACCGATGCCGATGCGGGCACCGTCGTGATGGCCGCACCGGCCGGGATGCCGATTCCCACCGATCGCGAGATCAACATCACCGGCAGCCATATCAGGCCGCAGCCGGGCATCGGCTACGACGAGCGGCGCTACCTCCAGCTCTGGGGTCGAACGCCGGACGGCAGGACCTTCACGCCGACGCGAGCCTGGGGCTGGGACGAGGCCGAGACCCCCTTCTTCGAGTACTCGGAGCGATCCGTGCCGCAGTCCCGTCGCTATCTCGCCGCGCTCTCGGAGGAGAAGGGCCGCACCATCCGTCCCCGCCTCGGCTTCTTCTGGCTTGCCCTGCGCACGACTCGACTGCCCTTCCTGTCGGCCACTGCCGTCCCGGTCCTGCTCGGGATCGCCGTCGCGGCCAGCCACGGCGCCTTCGCCTGGTGGACCGCCCTGCTCACCCTCATCGGCGGGTCGTTCGCCCACCTCGCCATCAACGTCACCAACGACATCTTCGACACGCTCTCCGGCGCCGATGATGCGAACACCACCCCGACCCAGTTCTCGGGCGGCTCGCGGGTAGCCGTGTACGACCTCGTCAGCATCCGCGGCCTGTCGTGGCTGGCGGTGGCCCTCTTCGGGGTCGCGGGTGCCATCGGTCTCTTGCTGGTCGCCATCACCGAATCGCTGGCGCTGCTCTGGATCGGCCTTGCCGGGATCGTGGTCGGGGTCGCGTACACCGCGCCGCCGCTGAAGCTCGTCTACCGCGGGCTGGGCGAGATCGCGGTTGCGATTGGCTTCGGGCCGATCATGCTGCTCGGCGCGTACGTCGTGCAGACCGGTCAGCTGGCCTGGGAGCCGGTGATCCTGTCCCTGGTGCCGGGTGCGCTCATCGCACTGATCCTGTTCGTGAACGAGATTCCGGATCGCCGATCGGACGCCGAGGCGGGCAAGCGCACGCTGCCGACCCGCTTCAGCCCGGACACCATCCGGACCGGGTACCTCGTCGTCGCGCTGACGGCGTTCGCGATCATCGCCGGCGGCGTGGCGGGAGGCCTGCTGCCGTGGCCGACGCTGGTCGCGCTGGCGGCGGTGCCACTCGCGTTGCGCGTGCACGCCGGCCTCAAGGTCCACTATGAGAGTCCCTACACGCTCATGGCGGTGATGGGGACCAACGTGAACCTCAACCTCGCCGTGGGCGGGCTCCTCCTCATCGGGTACGTCGTGGCGATCATCGCGATGCAGATGACCGGCCACGTGTGATTCCCACTCATGCACCGCGGGCATCGATGACCGATCAGCCGCAACCGAGCATTCAAAGTCCCGCGACGATCGCTGAGCGGCCCCTGGACCACTCAGCGAATATATCGTTATTGATATAATGGCTGAACAGGGACGAAGCCTTGCCCGACCCCTGTCGGGCTCTGGGACGACAGCCAGAGCTATTCGTGAAGGCTATCGGCGCAAGAGAGCTTGCGGGCCGAATCAGTCCCAGGACCAGCGGTCGCCGTTCCACCAGGCATGAAGCAGGTCGCCCTCCGGCCCTTTGGCGAACACATCGAGCCGACGAGGACCCCAGCTGCACGCCGTG
>JBQTHZ010000008.1:0-4284 GCA_052388515.1 Chloroflexota bacterium
GGATGGCATCGACAGTGATCACGAGGCCGCTGACAGCCAGCAGCGGCTCGCTGACGCCGATCGGTCCGAGCTGGATCGAATTCGGGAGCACCGAAGGAACGACCACCGCATCCGCCAGCACCGACAGCGTCGCGACCACGAACGTCGGGACAGGCCACCGGTGGGCGGCGTAGCCGGCCAGAAGCAGTGCCGCGACAGCCAGCACCACCAGCGCCGGAGGAGCCACCCAGGCTGCCGCTGCCATGGCAACGACGAGCGCGAGAGCCGTGACGGAGACCTGCTTGGCGCGTGGGTCGGCCTGGCTCAAGGCAGCGATCATGTCGCGATGCCCAGCGCGTCCAGGATGGACGCGGCTCTCGCGGACCACGAGTCGGCGAGCGCCGCGCGACGCGCGTTCTCAGACCAACGATCGACCCGTGCATCATCGGCCGTTGCGAGCTCGGAGATCCCCTCGGCAATCTCCTCGCTCGCCGCGCCCGTGACGATGCCGGCCTGTGCGCGGCGAACGACCGCCGCCTGCTCCGTGCAGTCGGTCACCAGCAATGGCCGGCCGTAGGCCAGGTAGTCGTACAGCTTCACCGGCACGGCCAGGTCGTTATAGGGGCCGCGAGGTCGCGGGATGACTGTCGCGAGGACATCGGGCAGGAGCGCGTGAATGGTCGCGCCCTCACCATTCAGCACTCGAATCCACGGCGCCGATACCTCCCGCGGTTCTTCGCCGGGCCGGGAGACGATCGTCAGCTTCACATCGAGCCCTCGTTTCCGGGCAAGGCCAACGGCCTCGATGAGCCGGCGCGCGCCCTGGGCTTCCAGCTGCCCGTTCCCCACGAAGAGCAGCCTGCGGGCATCGGGCAGCCGAGGCACGTCGACCGGATCCCGAGAGCCGGGAGGGATGATGACCGGGTCGATATCGCCGCCGAACACTGCTCGAGCGAGGCCGGCAGATGGGAACGCGAGGCGCGATGACACCACGCGCAGCGCGCGCATCGCCGGGCGGAACGCGAGCGCTCCGAGCCGTCGCCGCAGGGAGCCGAGCTCGTAGTACTCGGGAAAGAGCTGGTACGCGTCCCGGATGTACGTGAGGATCGGGATGCCGAGCGCCCGCGCCAGCCCGAGAAATGCGACGTCGGCTTCGGCCGGGAGAAAGGTGGAGCTCTCCACGTAGATCCCGTCGAGTCCACGAACGCGCCCGCTGACCGCGTACCGCGCCAGGGCTGCCCGCCGGGCGCCGCGATATCCACTGATCAGGTCGAGATCGACGAGCCGCGAGAGCTCGTCGCGGAGATGGCTGATCCGAACGGTCGGGCCCCAGGTCCCCTGGTCAAGGGGATACATCGAGACGAGCAGCAGCCGCGGGCGGGAGACAGACAGGGAAACCTCCGAGACCGGGCGGGCGCATTGAGTTGACGATTCTACCCGTCCTGTTGCGCCGGAGAAGGCGATCCCGGAACCTGCGGTTCAGATCGCCTCAGGCGCCGCAACGGGACGGAATACGATGGTCGAGCGAACACAGGAGGCACAGCACATGGCGAAGGCGGAGCTCACGGATGCGGCCTACTGGGACCGATATTGGGACGAAGTGACGCTGCCCAGGGAGCATCGACGACATCCGCGCGCCTACTATCTGAATGCGATCCTTGACGTCTTCGACCGATTTTTGCCATCAGAGGCCAGCCTGTCCGCCGCGGAGGTCGGCGGCGCGCCGGGGCAATACCTCGCCTACATCCATCGCAGCCGCGGATTGAGAGTCACCTGCATCGACTACTCGGCCAACGGATGCCGAAAGACAATCGAGAACTTTCGGCTCCTGGGCATACCCGGCGAGGTCATTCACGCCGATCTCATGGACGATGACACCGACCTGCCGACGTACGACGTGGTCTACTCCCTCGGGCTGATCGAGCACTTTCTGGATCGCGTGTCGATCGTCGAGAGGCACGTGCGGCTCGTGCGACCGGGCGGCCTGCTGATCCTGGGCGTTCCTAATTTTCGCGGCCTGACGGGATGGTTCCTTCGCACGCTCGCGCCCAGCGTCTACGCAACCCACGTGATCCAGGCGATGGATCTTGACGGTTGGCGCGAATTCGAAGAGGCCTCTCGTCTGCAGGTCATCTGGAAGGGATATATCGGCGGATTCGAGCCGAGTATCTTCGCGCGGCGAGAGGGCAGGCGGCCAGCAACCATCCTGCCGTACCTCGTGGCGCGCGCCCTGAAAAAGGGGCTCTCCCGACGGCTCGGCGTGCTGCGCCGCATCAACGGGCCGCGCCTGAGCGGCTACGCGATGGCGGTCTACCGAGTCCCCGACAGGGACGGCTAGAACGCCTCGAGGTAACGGTCGACCTCCCAGGCGCTGACCTGCATGCGGTACTCGTCCCACTCCTCGGTCTTGGCCTCGACGAATCGCTCGAAGATGTGCTCACCGAGTGCATCGGCAATGACGCTGTCGGCCTGGAGCTCGTCGATCGCCTCGCGCAGCGTGCCGGGCAGCTGCTTGATCTTGCGGCTCTCGAGCTTGGCGGCGTCGAAGTGGTAGAGGTTCTCCTCCACCGGATCGGGTGGGGTCAGCTTGCGCTCCACGCCGTCGAGGCCGGCGGCCAGCATGGCCGCGAACGCGAGGTACGGATTCGAGGACGGATCGGCGCAGCGCAGCTCGATGCGCACCGAGTTGAACTGGCCCTTGCTGCTCTGCGGGATGCGGATGAGCGCCGAGCGGTTGATGCGCGCCCAGCCGATGTAGACCGGTGCCTCGTACCCGGGCACCAGCCGCTTGTACGAGTTCACCAGCGGTGCCAGCACCGAGATCATGCCGCGCGCGTGCTCCAGCACGCCGGCGATGTAATTCCGCGCCAGGTCTGACAGGCCGTACGGATCCTTGGGGTCGCTGAAGGCGTTCTTCCCCTTCTTGTCGTCCCACAGGCTCATGTGGGTGTGCATGCCGGAGCCGTTGATCCCGAAGAACGGCTTCGGCATGAAGGTCGCGTAGAGGCCCTTCGAGGCCGCGACTGCCTTGAGCGTCGTCTTGAAGGTGACCGCGTTGTCTGCCGTGCGCAGCGCATCGGCGTACTCGAAGTCGATCTCGTGCTGCCCGGTGGCCACCTCGTGGTGCGCCGTCTCGACCCGGATCCCGAACTCCTCGAGCGCGTTCATCATCTCCTTGCGGACCTCGGTGCCGAGGTCCTCGGAGAGGTCGAAGTAGCCGGCCGCATCATGCGGGAGCGGCTCGACCCGGCCGTTCGATCGGCTGAGCAGGAAGAACTCGAGCTCGGGGCCTGTATTCAGGGTGAAGCCGAGCTTCTTGGCCCGATCGAGCTGGCGCCGCAGGACCCCTCGTGGGTCACCGGGGAACGGCTCGCCGTTCGGGTCGTACACGTCACAGATGACCCGCGCGCTGCCGGTGTGCAGCTTCTCCCTGCCATCGGGACCGATGCCCGGCTCCCACGGAATGGGGCTGAAGGTCGACAGGTCGGGCACCAGGAACATGTCCGACTCGGCGATGCGAGTGAAACCTTCGATGCTGGAGCCGTCGAACCACTTGCCGTGCTCGACCGCCTCCTCCAGCTGGTGCATCGGGACCTGGACCGATTTGACCTGGCCCACGATGTCGGTGAACTGGAGGCTGACGAAGCGCAGGTTGCGACTCTCCGCCAGCTTGAGGGCGTCGGCGAGCTTGGTGGTGGCCAATTGGGATCCTCCGAAGACATGTACGATGGGTCGCCGATGACCGTATCCGACCGCGCGCCGCTGGTGTCCCGCTGATGGCCGGTACCGCCACTCACATCGATGTGCAGACTGCACAAACCTCGCGGCGACCGACCCTCACGATGCTGACCACCGGCACGCGCCATGGAGCCGGCATCCTCGACGCGCTTGCCGGCCATGGGATCCGTCCCGACCTCATCGTGCTGGAACGGCCGCGGGGGCGGCAGCTCATGTCCCGCCTCCGCGAGATGCGCCGACGACGCGGCATCCTCGCGACCATCGGCGCCGTCGTCCGCGGGGTGCTCGGCCGGCTCAGGCCGTCCGGCGAGCCGTGGCGGACCGCCGAGTTCTACGAGCCGCGATCCGGCCGCCTGGTGGTGGTCGAGTCGCTGGCCGGCGAGGAGTCGCATGAGATCGTGCGCGACCTGCAGACCGATCTGCTGGTGCTCGGCGGCGCGCCGATCCTGCCCGCTGCCATCCTCGAGCTGCCGCGCATCGGTACGCTCAATGCGCATCCCGGCCTGCTCCCCAGGTACCGCGGCGTCGACGTGGTGGCGCACGCCGTCCTCAACGGGGACCCGGTCG
>JBQTHZ010000009.1:0-12944 GCA_052388515.1 Chloroflexota bacterium
GCCGGTAGAGTGCCGAGGTGACCGATGCTGCCCGAGTCGTTCAACGAACGTACCTGCTGCTGATCCTGCTCACGACGCTGGCCGCGTCGTTCATCTGGGGCATCAACACCCTCTTCCTGCTCGACGCAGGCCTCAGCAACACCGAGGCATTCGCCGCCAACGCGTTCTTCACCCTGGGGCAGGTCATCTTCGAGGTACCGACCGGCGTCGTGGCCGATACGCGCGGACGCCGCCTCTCGTTCATGCTCGGCGCGGGCACGCTCCTCCTCTCGACGCTCCTGTACCTCGTGATGTGGAACATCCAGGCGCCGTTCTGGGGTTGGGCGATCGCATCGGCCCTGCTCGGCCTGGGCTTCACGTTCTTCTCCGGCGCGACCGAGGCCTGGCTGGTCGATGCCCTCGCCGCCACCGGCTTCAGCGGTGATCTCGAGTCCGTGTTCGGTCGCGCCCAGGTCGTCGGCGGAGGGGCCATGCTGTTCGGCTCGGTCGCCGGCGGGTTCGTCGCCCAGCTGACCGACCTCGGCGTCCCCTACATCCTGCGTGCCGCGATGCTCGGCGTGACCCTGGTCATCGCGTGGTGGTTCATGCACGACCTGGGCTTCACGCCGGAACGGGACGCCACGCCGCTGAAGGCGGTGCGAACCGTGATCTCCGGGGCGGTCGACGGAGGGCTGCGAAATCGACCGGTCCGCTGGCTGATGCTCGCCGCTCCGTTCACCATGGGCGTCGGCTTCTACGCCTTTTACGCGCTCCAGCCATACCTGCTCGAGCTGTACGGAGACGCGGGTGCCTACGGCATCGCCGGCCTCGCGGCGGCCGTCGTCGCCGGTGCACAGATCGTCGGCGGCCTCACCGTTCCACTCGCTCGACGCCTCTTCAAGCGTCGTACCGATGCGCTCATCACGGGCGGCGTGCTCACCGTGGTCCTGCTGGCCCTCATCGGCCTCACCGACAGCTTCGTGGTCGCCCTCCTTCTGATGACGGCGTGGGCGCTGATCGCGGCCATCGAGGAGCCGATGCGCCAGGCGTTCATCAACGGCCTCATTCCCTCACAGCAGCGCGCGACCGTCCTCTCGTTCGACTCGCTGATCGGATCGGGGGGCGCCGTGTTCGCCCAGCCGGCACTCGGTCGCACCGCCGATGTCTTCGGCTACCCCACCTCGTACGTCGTGTCTGCCGGGATCCAGGCGCTCGCCGTGCCATTCGCCTTCCTGGCGCGCGGCGAGCACGCCGCCTCGGACCCGATCGAGGCAGGAGTGGCTGACGTCGAGGCGGGATAGGACCGGGGTTCCCGTCACACGGCACCATGGGTGCCGTTAGCACCCATCTGACGCCGCGGACGGGCGGTCATTTCCCTGATTCGGCCTCGCTCCTGCGCAGATGACACCTCCCGCATGTCACCTGACGGAACCGATGCGCGCGAAGGCTCCTAAGGGCACTGATGGTGCCATCTGACGGAAACTGGAACGTTCTTGACGGTTGCTGTCATGAATGAAGCCCAGGATCATGGGCATACCCCACGTTCGAGGTTCAGATGGCCACGCAGTTCCAGGTTGTGTTCGATTGCGCCGATCCCGCCCGCGTCGCCGCGTTCTGGCAGCAGGCGCTCCACTACCTCAGCCCCGATCCCCCGCCACCGCACGCGAGCTGGGAGGAGTGGGCGCGCGCCGAGGGCATCCCGGAGGAACACTGGAACGACGCCAGCGCGGTCGAGGATCCCGACGGTGTCGGTCCGCGCCTCTTCTTTCAGAAGGTGCCCGAGGGCAAGGTGGCGAAGAACAGGGTCCACCTCGACCTCAACGTCGGCGGTGGCGCATCGGTCCCGCTGGAGGAGCGCCGTACGCGTGTCGACGCGGAGGTGGCTCGGCTCAAGGAGCTTGGAGCGACCGACGAACGTGGCGCGATGGAGAAACGGGGTGAGTACTGGGTGCGCATGAACGATCCGGAGGGCAACGAATTCTGCGTCCAGTAGGCGCCTCGCCGGGCCTTGACGGCAGGTGTTGACTTAGGTCACCAACAACCAAATAGCGCGGGGAGGCGCCAGGCCGTGATGGGGTACGGGGCGAAGCGTCGGATGAGCCGACGAACATTCCTTTCGGCAACGGCAGCGGGAGGAGGATTGCTGCTCACCGGCGGCATCGGCTCCGTGGTTCGGGCCGTCACTCCAGCGTCACCCGCCAGCGATGCGCCGTGGTTCGAGGCCACGATCCTCCAGCTGCGCCAGCAGATGCAGGCCGGCAGCCTGAGCAGCGAAGACCTGACCCGCGCCTACCTTCACCGCATCGCTGAGCTCAATCCGCTGCTCGGCGCGGTGATCGAGACGAACCCCGACGCGATCGCAATCGCCCGCCTGCGCGATGCGGAACGTCGCTCCGGGCGCGACCGCGGCGTCCTGCATGGAATCCCGATCCTGGTCAAGGACAACATCCTGACCGAGGACCAGATGCAGTCGACCGCGGGCTCACTCGCCCTCGTCGACGTCCGCGTCACCGAGGATGCTCCCGTCGTCGAGCGGCTGCGCAAGCACGGCGCCGTGATCCTCGGCAAGACGAACTTGTCGGAATGGGCGAATTTCCGCGGCTTCCTGCCGCCTGATTTCCCGTTCGAGACCAACTTCCTCAATGGCTGGAGCGCTCGTGGCGGGTTCACCTACAACCCGTACCTGCTCAGCTTCGATCCCTGCGGCTCGAGCTCCGGCTCGGGCGTGGCCCCGGCCGTCAACATGGCCGCGGCCGCCATCGGCACCGAGACCGATGGCTCGATCGTCTGCCCCGCAGGCAACAACCAGGTCGTCGGGCTGAAGCCCACCGTCGGCCTCGTCCCGGCCAAGGGCATCATTCCGATCGCCCACAGCCAGGACGCGGCCGGGCCGATGGCGCGCACCGTCGAGGACGTTGCCGTCCTCATGAATGTCCTGGCGCATCCGTCGCTGAACGGTGTGGCGCGTCCGCGCGACTACACCCAGTTCCTGGACCCGAATGGCCTGCAGGGGGCGCGGATCGGGATCGAGCGCCGGCAGTTCATGCCCGAGTACTTCGCATTGCCCGAGATCAATGCCGTCGTCGAGGAAGCGATCGAGGCGATGGCAGGGGCCGGCGCCGTGATCGTCGACCCGGTCGACACCGGCGACACGTTCGCCTGGTTCGATCCCGAGTTCGTCGTCCTGCTCTACGAGTTCAAGCACGACATCGATCGCTTCCTGCGCGGCTCCTACCTGCGCAATTCGCCGATGCGGTCGCTCGGCGACCTGATCCAGTTCAACATCGATCACTGCCCCGAGGAGATGAAGTACTTCGGCCAGGAGATCTTCGAGCTGGCCGAGGCGACCGGCGGCGATCTGACGGCACCCGAGTACCTGGAAGCCCGCGCACTCTGCCTGGAGCTCACACGAGCACAGGGGATCGACCGCGTCATGGCCGAGCATGACCTCGACGCGGTGCTGTCGCCGTCCTACGCGTTCGGCTCATCGGCTCCGGCATGCGCCGGCTATCCGATCATCTCGGTCCCGGTCGGGTTTGCCGCCGATGGCAAGCCGGCAGGCGTCTGGATGTACGCCGGCTTCATGCAGGAGCCGCAGCTCATCCGCATCGGCCATGCGATCGAGACGCTCCTCCAGCCGCGCGCTCAGCAGCCACAGTTCCTCGGCGCCGTGCCGCCCGAGCCGCCGGACGCCGGCATCTGCGCCGCGCTCCCGAACGGCGACGTCGGCGCTCGGATCGAGGCGCTCAGCCAGAGTGGCGCGCTCAAGGCACCGACGCACGCCCGGACCGGGAGGCCACTGCCGATCGGCCGCTGATCGTCGGACGACGCGGGTGGGCGGCTGGCCGGCCGGCTCTCAGCTGGCCAGCCCACCCTTCAATGATCCGCACCCAGCGCGGCTTTTGCTTGCGCCGGAGCGCAAGCAACTACGAGGTTGGAGCAGATCCGAGGGTCCAATCGTTCGTGTCTTGCGCCCCAGGGCAAACGCTGACCTGTACATCCCCGCATTCGAGGCCTCCCTCGTAATTACTGGCGCCGGGGCGCAAACGCGGCAGATCGCCGGCGGGGTGGCACCCCTGGGCGTGGCTGTGACGCTCAGGCGTCCTGTGACCTGCGAGCCGTCACGGATGTTCGCTACCCTTTGAGGCATGGGGAGAAGCACCTAGGTGCAGCTGATCGACGGCCGGCCGGTCTTTTCGGCGACCGATCTCGTCGGGTACCTGGCCTGCGAACACCTGACGGCGCTCGAGCGCGCGGCGCTGGCGGGCCTGGTGAAGCGACCGATGCGTGCAGATCCCGAGCTCGACGTCATCCGGGAGCGCGGACTCCGACACGAGGCCCGCTACCTCTCGGACCTGACCGCGACCGGTCGAGCGGTGGTCGAGATCGCGCGCAATGACGACGAGGAGCGTGGCGACCGGATCCGACGCCAGGCCGAAGAGACGATCGCGGCCATGGCATCGGGCGCCGATGTCATCTTCCAGGCGACCTTCTTCGACGGTCGGTGGCTGGGCTACGCGGACTTCCTGCTGCGGATGGAGTCACCCGAGCGACCGTCCACATGGGGGCCGTATCACTACGAGGTCGCCGACACCAAGCTGGCGCGACATGTCAAGGCCGGCGCCGTCCTCCAGATCTGCAGCTACGTCGAGCAGCTGACCCGCATCCAGGGCGTGCAGCCGGAGGAGATGCGGGTCGTCCTCGGCGGCAGCGCGCGCGAGACGGCGACGCTTCGCGTTGACGACTACATGGCCTACTACCGTGCAGCGAAGCGCCGGTTCGAGGAGACCGTGCTCGGAACCGATGCCGCTTCCCCGCCGCTGCCTGCGTACCCGCCGGCGGCCACCTATCCGGAGCCGGTCGACCACTGCGACGTCTGCCGCTGGGCTGAGCTGTGCGTCAAGCGCCGCCGCGACGATGATCACCTCTCGCTGGTCGCCGGCATCAGCGGCCGGCAGCGCAAGGCGCTCGTGGCGCGGGAGATCGACACGGTCGTGCGGCTCGCGGCGAGTCCGCTGCCGTTCGACCCACCGCTCGACGGTGCGAGCGCAGCGTCGGTCGAGCGGGTTCGAGAGCAGGCGCGCATCCAGGTCGAGGGTCGCGATCTCCCAAAGCCGATCTACGAGCTCCTGCTGCCAAGGCCCGGTGAGCCGATCGAGCCCGAGCGCGGGCTCGGCATCCTCCCCGAGCCCGACGACGGCGACCTGTTCCTGGATCTCGAAGGCGACCCGTACGCGCTCGACGATGGCGTGGACTACCTGTTCGGCGTGCTCGACGTGCACGGCGAGTTCACCGCCATCTGGTCGTTCGATCCCGATGCTCCCGCCGAGGTGACCGCGGCCGGCGAGAAGGCTGGCTTCGAGCGCCTGATCGACCTGCTCGTCGAACGGCTCGAGCGCTTCCCGAACATGCACGTCTATCACTACGCGCCGTACGAGCCGACGGCGCTGAAGCGCCTGATGGGACGCCACGCGACGCGGGAGGACGAGGTGGATCGGCTCCTGCGTGGCGGCGTGCTGATCGACCTCTACCGCGCCGTGCGACAGAGCCTGCGAGCATCGGTCGAGAGCTACTCCATCAAGCGTCTCGAGCCGCTGTACGACTTCGTGCGTGACGTTCCGCTGAAGGATGCGGGGTCGAGCATCGTGGCGTTCGAGCAGTGGCTGGAGCTCGGAGAGGGTGACCGGCCGGCGTCGACCATCCTGGACGACATCGCCGCCTACAACCGCGACGACGTGCGCAGCACGCTCGTCCTCCGCGACTGGCTCGAGGCGCTGCGCATCGAGCTCGCCGACAGGACGGACATGGCCGTGCCGCGCCCGGTACCGGTCTCCGGTGAAGCACCGGTCGAGCTTGCTGCGGCCGATGCGCGGGTGGAGGCGGTCGCCGAGATCTTGACCCACGGCGTCCCAGCCGACGCTGCTGAGCGGACCGATGAGCAGCAGGCTGCCTGGCTGCTCGCCCAACTGCTCTCGTGGCATCGGCGAGAAAAGAAGGCCGCCTTCTGGGAGTTCTTCCACCGCATGGAGATGGATGCCAGCGACCTGGCGATGGACAAGGGCGCGCTCGGTCCGTTGGAGCTCGTCGGCTCCATCGGCGACGCGTGGAAACCCACGGAGAAGTCGAGGGCGCGCCAGACGTGGCGCTACCGGTTCGCACCGCAGGACTACGACATCGGTTCGCGCAGCGAGCTGTACGATCCGAGCCTCCACCAGGAGCAGCCGGAAGCGAAGTGGAGTGCGTGGAAGGTGAAGGCCGAGCTCCTGGAGATTGACGATGCGGGATCGACGCTGGACCTGGCGTGGCCTGCCGGTGTCGAGCCGCGGCACCCCGACGCATTGGTGCCCCTCGATATCTTCCAGGACAGGGAGCAGCGCGAAGCGCTCCTTCGCCTGGGCGAGTGGGTCGCCCAGCACGGCATCGACAGCGATGGGCCGTGGCGCGCGGCGCGTGACCTGCTGCTCCGCCGCGCACCCCGCTGTGGACAGGCTGACGGCGAGGCGCTCAGGCCGCAAGGCGAATCCGAACTCGATGCCGCCTGTCGCCTGGGCGCCTGCCTGGATGAGGGTGCACTGGCGATCCAGGGGCCGCCCGGGTCGGGCAAGACGTACACCGGCGCGCGGATGATCGCGCGCCTCCTGGCCGACGGAAAGACGGTCGGCATCAGCGCCAACAGCCACAAGGTCATCGGCAACTTCCTGCTCCACATCGAGGACGCGGCGGCGGAGGCGGGGGTGGCAGTCAACGCGATCCAGAAGGTGTCCGAAGACGGGCAGGGGGTCGACGACGACCGCATCACGGTCAGCAGGGACAACGCAGATGTCCGCAATGGGCTCGCAAGCGGTGAGTTCAACCTGGGCGCCGGCACCGTCTGGCTGTGGGCGTCGGACAAGAGCGACGACCTCGTCGACGTGCTCTTCATCGACGAGGCGGGCCAGATGTCGCTGGCCAACGCGCTGGCCATGGCCGGGGCGGCACGCTCCATCGTGCTGCTCGGCGATCCGCAGCAGCTCGACCAGCCGCTCCAGGGCTCCCATCCGCCGGGGGCCGATCGATCCGCGCTGGCCCACCTGCTCGGCGAGCACGACGCCATGCCCGCCCATCTCGGCCTGTTCCTGGAGCACACCTGGCGGCTTCATCCAGAGGTGACGAGGTTCACTTCGGAGGCGTTCTACGAGGGACGCCTCGAGTCGCGTGATGACCTCGTCAACCAGCGCCTGCACGGTCCGGAGCCGATGCGCGGAGCCGGCTTGCGCCTGCTGCAGGCCGACCACATCGGCGCGGACAGCACATCGCCCGAGGAAGCTCACCAGGTCGCCGCCTTTGTGCGCGCGCTCGTCGAGAGCGGCTCCACGTGGACCAATCGGCACGGAGACGAGCGTCCGCTCCGCTACGAGGACGTGCTCGTGGTCGCTCCGTACAACGCGCAGGTCGGTGCGATCGCTGCGCTGCTGCCCGCCGATGCACGAGTTGGCACGGTCGACAAGTTCCAGGGCCAGGAGGCGCCCATCAGCATCTATTCGATGACGTCGAGCTCACCGGAGGACGCACCGCGCGGGATGGACTTCCTCTATTCGCGCAACAGGCTGAACGTGGCGACGTCGCGGGCCCGATGCGTCGCTGTCGTCGTCGCGGAGCCGGCACTGCTTCGCGTTCGCGCCCGAACGCCGGAGCAGATGCGCCTGGCGAATGCGCTCTGCCAGTTCGTCGAGATGGCGGAGACGACCTGAGCCAACGTATCCTCCTGCGCATGCCGAACCTCCCGTCCGGAACCGTCACGTTCGTCTTCAGCGACATCGAGGGCAGCACGGCGCTCCTCAAGCGGCTCGGTGACGAGCGCTACGCCGCGTTGCTGGCGACGCATCGGCGCATCGTGCGCGAGACCTTCGGCATGCACCACGGCCAGGAGATCGATACGCAGGGCGACGCCTTCTTCTACTCGTTCCCGCGCGCTCGGGACGCCGTCGCGGCCGCGGTCGAGGTGCAGCGCGCGCACGAGCAGGAGAGTTGGCCGGAGGGTGCCGCGGTCCGGATGCGACTCGGCCTTCACACCGGAGAGCCGGCGGTCGGCGAGGAGGGCTACACCGGCCTCGACGTCGTCCGCGCGTCGCGCATCGCGGCCGTCGGGCGCGGTGGACAGGTGCTCCTGTCGGAGACGACCCGCGCGATCGTCGCCGGCGACCTCCCCGATGGCGTCGCGCTGCACTCGCTCGGCGACCAGCGCCTGCGCGACATCGACCGGCCCGAGCCACTCCACGAGCTGCGAATCGACGACGTATCGACCACCTCGGTCGCGCCGACGCCGACGCCGACGCCGACGCCGAAGGTGCCCCACGTCCCCGACCCAACGGACCGGCTGCCGGCATGGCTTCGCGGGTCGATGGGTGCCTTCGGGGCACGGACGAGCGAACTGATCGAGCAGCGCGTCCTGGCGGAGCTGAACGATGCCTTCACCGCGCGGGACGAGCGACCCAAACCCAAGGTCCTCGCGCCGCCTTCACCACCCAGGGCGTCGGTCGCCGACGAGATCAGCAAGCTCCAGGCCTTGCGTGACGCCGGTGCCCTGACAGAAGAGCAATACGCGAAGGCGGTCGACCGAGCCATCGAGTCAGCCGAACCCTGACGGGCAGGTGAACGGGTCGCGGCTGACCTCCTCAGGATGCCCGGCGATGCTCCATCGGTGCGAGCGCATCGGCGCGCGGCACGGCGCCCGAGAAGAAGAATCCCTGGGCGTGGCGGAACCCGAGCGCGAGAAGTGCCTGCCGCTGCCCGTCGTGCTCGACGCCCTCCACGATCGTCTCGAGACCGAGCTTCTCCGCAATGTGACCGATGGCGCGCATCACCTCGTGGCGCTGCGGCTCCTCGTGGACGCGTTCGATGAGCGAACGATCGATCTTGAGCACGTCGATCGGCAGCCGGCCGAGGTATTCGAGCGACGAGTACCCCGAGCCGAAGTCGTCCAGTGCAATCCTGACACCCAGCTGCTGCACGCTGGTCAGCTCGGTCTCGGCACCCGCGCCCGCCGAGGCGAGCGTGCTCTCGGTCAGCTCGAGCAGCAGGCGAGACGGCGGCAGCCCGCTCTCGGCCAGCACCTCCGCGACCAGGCGCGGCAGCGATCCATCGCCGAGCTGGTGGGCGGAGACGTTGACCGATACCGGGACGCCGGCCGCGGCCATGTCCGCGCAGGCACGCCGGAGCACCCACTCGCCGAGTCGAGTGATCAGGCCGGCCTCCTCTGCCATCGGGATGAACTGCGCCGGCATCAGGCGGCCGAGCTGTGGATGCTGCCATCGCGCCAACGCCTCCAGGCCGACGATGCTGAAGCGCTGCATGTCGACGATCGGCTGGTACTCGAGGAAGAGCTCACCGTCGAGGTCGAGTGCGCGCGCCAGGCCGGAACGGAGCTCCCGGCGCCGGGCGCTGGGCACTTCCATGCCCCGCTCGAAGATCTCGATCCGGTCCCGGCCTCGCGCCTTCGCCACGTACATGGCCGTGTCCGCATCACGGAGGAGGTCGTCGGCCGAATGCGTGGCATCCGCTTCCCCCGGCAACCGCAGGGTTGCGACGCCGATGCTCGCGGTCAGCGTCACGTCACGCTCGCCCAGGTGGAACGGATCGGCGAGGGCTTCCAGGATCCTGCGTGCTATCGCCTCGGCGCGGCGCGGGTCCACGTCCTCCAGCAGGAACGCGAATTCATCGCCGCCGAGGCGGCAGGCGGTGTCCTCTGCCCGAAGGGCCCGCGCCAGCCGATCCGCCACGAAGCGCAGGAGCTCGTCTCCGGCGGCGTGACCGAGGCTGTCGTTGATCGACTTGAACTCGTCCAGATCGAGGAAGAGGACGGCCAGGCCATCGACACGTTGCCGCCGCAGCAGTGCATGTGACAGGCGGTCCACGAACAGCACCCGGTTTGGCAACCCCGTGAGCGGGTCGTGGAGTGCCTGGTGACGGAGCTGATCCTCGAGGTCCTTGCGCTCGGTGATGTCGACCAGGATTCCCTGGACCATGGCCGGCCGGCCATCCGCATCGCGGGCAACGACCGCCTCATCGTCAAGAACCCACACGACACTGCCATCGCGCGCGATGAGCCGATACTCCCAGCGCCCCTTCGCGACCACGCGCTCCGTGTCCTCCTCGGCGAGGACCATGCGGTCACGGTCGGCCGGGTGGATCCGGTTCAGCCAGAGCGTGGGATCCGAAACCCATTCGTCGGGTGTGTACCCGAGCAGCTCCTCGATCTTGTTGCTGACGAAGTGCCAGCGACCCTCCTGGCCGGCCTCCGCGAGGTACACCACCCCGGGCACTCGCTCGACCACCGATCGATATTGCGCCTCGGCCACCGTGAGCTCATCCGTGAGCTGCCGCTCGCGCCCGATCATCCGCTCCCGGTCGACGAGCAGGACGGTCTGGCGTGCGATCGCACAGAGAATCACGGTCGCCAGGGCGACGGCTGCAGCAACCCTGAGCGGTCCGTCGGCGATCAATGGTGTCGTGATCCGGGTCATCACCACCGTCACGGCCACGGCGACGCTGGCGAGAGGCAGCAGATACCGGAGCCAGGCGGCGATCCTGAGGTATGCACCCCCGTCCTCGCTCATCGCGGTCCATCGACCGCCTCCGTGCCCCACCATCATCGCCGCGATCCCGACCGTGACGTGGAGCACCTCACGCGCCACTCCGAGTGGGATGGGCAGGAGCAGGCCGATGTACGCGATTCCGCCCAGCCCGAGGCCGGCGAGCATTTCCCACTGCCCCTCGAAGCGGAGCGGCGCTCGCGTCGTCACGTTCAGCAGGAACGTGGCGGCCATGATGGCGAGGAAGAAGGCGGCGTGAGCCAGGATGGGCAGCGCCGTCGGGTCGTCTACCTGGCGGGCGCCGACGACGATCACGGCACCGGTGGTCGCCGCAAAGATGCCGATCGCGTCGAGATACAGACCGATCTCGTCCGCGGGACGCATTCGCCCGCGCGCCGTGGAGACATAGGCCCCGATCGCACCGACGGCAAGCCCGATCAGGCCCAGCTCGGCCATGAGCGACGACTGGCCGATGACGGCACCGACCAGACGCGCGCATTCAGCGGCGAACCACACTGCGGCCGCTCCCAGGATCCAGCCGCGTACCTGGCGTTCTCGGCCGCTGCCAGCGGCCCAGCCGCGATGCGCGAAGAAGACGCCGACGCCTGCCGCGAGGATGCGGACCACGGGCCCGCCGAGTCCGTCATCGGCCAGCAGCAGCAGGGTCAGGGCGAGCCCCGCGATCCCGGCCACCCGAAGCCGCAGCGCTCGACGATGCATGGACGGGAACGGCGGTGCGGGCGTGCGCGCAAGGCTCTGCCCGTTGAGCTCCATCGTCGAGAATGCACCGCGGCAGCAAGATTGAGACACCCGTAGTCTGGCTGCCCGCACCGAAACGGCCATGAACCGAAAGTACCTTCGCCGCCGCGCGCTACCGTGGAGGCGTGCAGCCGTTTCGCTTCGTCGTGTACACGAACAACTCGGACGACGTCGACCGGTGGACAGCCTTTGCACGACGCGTCGAGGGCCTCGGCTTCGCGGCGCTCTACGTCACGGATCACCTCAGCCGGCAGCTGGCGCCAACGGCCGCGCTGGCGGCGGCCGCGGCCGTGACCACGACGCTGCGCATCGGTCCGTACGTGCTTGCCAACGACTTCCGGCACCCGCTCATCGTGGCCCGGGAGGCGGCAACGCTGGACCGGCTGAGCGGCGGGCGCCTGGATCTTGGCCTGGGCGCCGGCTGGAAGCGCGGCGACTATCGTCAGCTTGGCCTTGCGTACGACCCGCCGGCGGTGAGGATCGATCGCATGATCGAGTCGCTCGACATCATCAAGCGCCTCCTGGGCGGCGAGGAGGTGACGCACGAGGGTCGCTTCTACCGCCTTGATCGAGCGCGCGTGCAGCCGGCCCCGATCCAGCGGCCGCACCCTCGCATCATGCTCGGCGGCGGCGGCCCACGATTGCTGGCGATCGCCGCGAGAGAGGCGCAGATCGTCAGCTTCGTGCCGCAGTTCTCGACCTCGGGCCGACCGATGGCCCGCCATGCCACGGAGTCGGCGCTCGCAAGGCGCGTGGCCCAGGTGCGGAGCGCCGCCGGTACCCGCTTCGATGAGCTCGAGCTGAACATCTTCGTCGGCGATGCCGGGGTCGTGGGCGGACCGCAGCCGCTCTCGAGCTCGTTGGGTGCGCTGGTCAAGTCGGCCGGACCGGCCCTCGCCGGCGGCTCACCGTACCTGCTGTACGGCACCATCGATCAGCTGCGGGAGGCCATGCTTCGGCGCCGCGAACGCACGGGCGTCAGCTCCTACGGCATCCCGGCCCGGGCCATGGAGGCCTTCGCGCCCATCGTTACCGCACTTCATGGGCTGTGAGGCGTCCGGCGCCGCGATGTGTCGAGACGACGGCGCCGGAAGCCTCCGACGGGCGCGATTCCCGCGATCCATGACCAGTGGCTGAGCCTGAGCGGTGCCGGGCGGCGCGGCTCAGGCGCATGGGTCCTGCACAGACCGCGAGAATCGCGCCGCAGCACGGGCTCCGGCGCGCCGGCCTCGATCAATCGCGACGACGAACCCACAGCACGCGCCTGGGCGGTACGTCACACCGCCGATCATCCGATCGTCCACGTGTCGGATGCCGCGCTGGTGTCCGGTCCTCGACGATCCGTTCCGTTCGATCATCAAGCAGCATCTGCGGAGTTGTCCTGTGTCACGCATCATCCGACGCTCGTCGGCCCTGGTTGCCCTGGCCGTCCTGGTGACCGCCTGCGGCCAGGCCGCGGCCGTCCCCAGCCAGCCGGTATCGGAACGACCATCCCCCACGGCGAAGCCGACCGCTTCGCCAACTCACACGCCGACGGCGGCGCCGGCCGCGCCTCCGAGCGCGACCCCGACCCCAACACCGAGCAGCGCGCCGGAGCGACCGCCGGCGGACGCACCGCCCTCCTTCGCGTGGGGC
>JBQTHZ010000010.1:0-68002 GCA_052388515.1 Chloroflexota bacterium
GCGGGCAGCTCGCCTTCGGTGCCGATGGCCACCTGTGGATGGGCCTCGGCGACGGCGGCTCGGGGGGCGACCCGATGGGCAATGGGCAGGATCCGTCGACGCTGCTCGGGACCATCCTGCGGCTCGACGTCTCCGGGGCCGGCGCGTACGCCATTCCCGACGACAACCCATTCGCCGATGGAGCGGACGGCGCTCCCGAGGTGTACCTGTACGGGCTTCGCAACCCGTGGCGCTTCAGCTTCGACCCCGAGACCGATGCGCTGTGGATCGCCGACGTCGGCCAGAACGCCTACGAGGAGATCGACCGTCTCGATCCCGCGGCTGATGCGGGGGCGAACCTGGGCTGGAACGTGATGGAGGCGTCCCACTGCTTCGTCGATGCCGCCTGCTCGTCCGACGGGCTCGTCCTGCCTGTCGCCGAGTACGGCCGCGACCTTGGCTGCTCGGTGACCGGCGGGAGCGTGTACCGCGGCACGGCGCTCGACGGGCTGCGCGGCTGGTACGTCTTCAGCGACTATTGCTCGGGCCACCTGTTCGGCACTCGGTCCGACACAGACGGTTCGGACCTCTCGCCTCGCATCCTGGCCGAGACAGGGAGCGCCATCACCAGCTTCGGGACCGACGAGGCCGGCGAGCTCTACGTGACCGATCTCGCCGGCGGCTTCCTTGCGCGGATCGTGGCTGGCGGCTGACCGAGCGCGCCGAGCGCGCGCAGCGAGGTCCAGCGGCCCCGACCGATCACCAGGTGATCGAGCAGCTCGATGTCGAGCAGACGTCCTGCCTCTGCCAGCTCGGCGGTGATGCGCAGGTCCTCGCCGGATGGGCCAGGATCTCCCGAGGGATGGTTGTGCGCGACGATGATCGCGGCCGCACCGGCCCGAACGGCGTCGTGGTACACCTCGCCGACCCTGACCGATGAGCCGGCGAGGTTGCCGCGATAGACGGTCCGCTCGGCGGTGACCACGTTCTTGGTGTCCAGCAGCAGCACCCGCAGCTCTTCACGCTCGAGCGAGCCCATCGCGTCGACCAGCGGCTCCGCGACGTCGGTCGGCGTGCGGATCAGCCACGGATCGGTCGGCCACGTCCGCGCCACCCGTCGTCCCAGCTCCGCACAGGCCGAGACCCGCAGGGCCGCCACGCGCGACAGGCCGGCAACGCGCAGCTCGAGCGGAACGGCGTGCGCGAGATCGGACAGCGAGCCGAAGCGGTCGAGCAGGCGACGCGCGACGCGCGACGCGGCCACGCCATCGCCGATGATGAGGGCCAGCAGATCCTCGGGCGCAATGGCCTCCGGACCGTGTCGCTCGAACCGATCGGCTGGCGGCCGTGGCCGGCGGCGGTCGCGGGAGAGCGGGATCGGATCGGGAATCGGCTCCTGGGTCATGAGCGTCGACGATAGCGATCCGCCCATCACCAGCCGCTTACCGCCGGCTTATCGGCTCCCTACACCGGGAGGCGGACAACGTCGAAGCGGACGAGGAGTGCCAGCGCGACGGAGATGCCATTGACCATCGCGTGCATGGCGATCGGTGCGAGCAGGTTGCGCGTGCGCCGGTAGATCCACGCGAGGGCGAGGCCCAGCAGGAAGATGGGCAGCACCGCGACCACCGAGATGTGGATGACGGCGAAGACCGCCGACGAACCGATGAATGCCCAGCGTGGTCCGCCCTCGCGCATCCAGGCGTTGAACACCACGCCGCGGAAGAAGACCTCCTCCGCGATCGGGGCGAGGATGACGACGGCCAGGATCACCAGCCATGGATCGACGAGCTGGATCGCCTGCTCCGCGGCCTGTGGCTGGGGTTCGAACCCCATCTGCTCCAACACCCAGACCACGCCGGCCGAGACGAGCGTCGCGCCGAGCCAGGCGACCACCCCCCAGCCGAGGCCGGCACGAACGGCGCCGGCGGGATCATGTCCGGGGAGCGACGGCAGCGCGGCGAGCGCTCCGGGCCGGAACACCAGGAACCAGCTGACCAGCAGGAGGGCGGCCTGCGTCGCGACGAGGAGCACGGCTCCCCCGAGGAAGGTGAGCTCGCCCTCGCCAAGGAGGAGCGCTGTCGCATCGGTGCCGAAGGGGGCCGTGAAGATGGAGGCGAGCACCAGCACCAGGAGCAGGAGAACGAGCACGCCCGGTCCACGGTATCGCTCGGGTGGCAGGAAGCGGCGCACCCGAAGCTGCCGGATGGCGATGTAGAGGAGCCCCGTCGCGAACATGGCCGCGCCGAGCAGCGCGACCCAACCTAGCAGCGCGGAATCCTCCACGCCGACCTGGCCTTCGATGGCCAGCGCACCGGTGCCCAGCGCGCCGATTCCGAGAAGGGCCCCGCCAACCACGAGGAGCGGACCCGGCCAGCGCGGCATCGACACGCTCCGAGGGCCAGCCGTCGGATGCGGGCCGCTGGGCAACCCGCGTTGGCGTTCGGGCCCGTCTGGGTCCACGACCGACGCGCTCGGCGTCAGCTGTTGGTGGCGCCGCGCAGGCGGCCGTGCTCAGCCGTGGCGTCCGTGCTCGACTCCTCGTCGGCTGACGCCTCGACCGCCCCCGCCGCGGCCACCGGGGCCCGATTTCGGCGATGAGCCCGGGATGCGTCACGTCCGAAGTCCGTGCCGCAGAATGCGCACAGCGGCCAGTTCGGCTCCGCCAGGCGGTTGCACGATGGGCAGACACGGTGCAGGCGCGTGCGGCAGTTCGGACAGACGAGCCACTCGGTGTCGACACGGTCGCGGCAGACGGGGCAGAGCTCGTTCTTCTCCACCTCGGCCAGCAGGCTCTCCTCCGCGAGCGATCGCTCGTAGACCTCGGCGAGCGTCTCGCGCGGGCGCACGATCAGGAAGAGCACGACGGCGAAGATGAAGAGCAGCGGCGTGAAGAAGATGATGAGGGCGGCGGCGAAATACGGGAGGATCGGGTTCTCGGTCCGAGCCTGCATGTCGCGAAACGCCCAGTAGGCCGTGCCGAGCCAGAGGAGGACAACGTAGATCACGATCAGCTGGCTGGCCAGCTGCACGACCGGGTTGTTCAGGAACCCCTCCCAGAACTCACCGATCGGGTCGAGAATCGCTTCCATCAGTCGCTGTCAGGCCTCTCCTGCGTGGATGCGCGCCGCTCGGAGCGCCGTCGGCCATGCTAGCACGCATCATGCCCGCCGACCCCTCGGCGGCTGGTGCGCCCAGCACACGGCCGCACGTTCATGTGAGCTGCGCTCGATCTATCGACGAAGCGCGGCGATGTCGGCCAGCGTGGCCACCAGCAGCCGATGCTCCTCCTCCAGGACGCGTGCGGCCAGCGCCTCGGGATCGTCGTTGGGCAGCACCGGGACGCGAGACTGGGCCAGGATCGGACCCGTGTCCAGGTCTGGCGTGACCTCGTGGATCGTCACGCCGGTCTCGGCGTCACCGGCCTGGAGCACCGACCGGTGAACGGCAAGCCCCGTCATCCCGGGGCCGCCATGTGCGGGAAGCAGGCTGGGATGGATGTTGATCGTCCGGCTACCGAACGCGGTGAAGTAGGACGGCCGCAGCAGCTGGTCGTATCCCGCCAGGAGCGCGAGCTCCACGGCCGCGCCGATGAAAGCCTCGCCGATCGCGGCGTCGCGCGCCTCCGCATCGGCGAAGTCGGCGCGGCGCAGGACCCGCACCGGGACCCCGTGGCCCGCGGCAAGCTCGAGCGCGCGCGCGGCCGGTCGATTGCTGATCACGAGCGTGACCGCGAAGCCGGCCCGCAGCACCGCCTCCAGGTTCGAGCCGCGTCCCGAGACGAGGACGCCCAGCCTCATGCGAACCGGACGCGTGCCTCGCCATCGGGCACCGGGACCACCCGTCCGATGCGATACGCCTCGCCGAGCGCGGCGATCGCGACGTCCGCGAGGTCCGCCGGCACGACGGCGGTGAGCCCGATCCCCACGTTGAACGTCCGCACCATCTCCTCGTCGGCGATGTCACCGCTCGACTGGATGAGGCTGAAGATGCGCGGAGTTGGCCACGAGCCTGTCTCGATGTCGACACCCACGCCGGCGGGCAGCGTGCGCGGCACGTTCCCTTCCCAGCCGCCGCCGGTGATGTGGGCCATCGCGTGGATGTCGTCGCCTGCGTCGCGCAGTGCCCGACGCAGGATGCGCACCTCATCGAGGTACGATCGATGCGGCTCGAGCAGCGCATCGCCGATCGTGCGGCCATTGTCCGGCATCTGCCTGCCCCAGGTCTCTTCGGGCAGGATCCGGCGCGCCAGGCTGTAGCCGTTGGTGTGCAGGCCGGAGGATGGAAGGCCGATGACCGCATCGCCGCCCCGCGCCCGCGAGCCATCGACCAGGTCAGCTCGAGCCACGACGCCGACGATGAAACCCGCGAGGTCGTAATCGGCGCCCCGGTAGAGATCCGGCATCTGAGCCGTCTCACCGCCGATCAGCGGAATGCCCGCGGCGGCGCAGGCGGCAGCCACGCCGCCGACGATCTCCTCGACGACGTCGGCGCGCAGGTCGCCGATGGCCAGGTAGTCCAGGAAGAAGAGTGGCGTCGCTCCGCTGACGACGATGTCGTTCATGCAGGCGTTGACGAGGTCGACGCCGATGGTGTCGTGCCGCCCGAGCGCCACCGCGACCTTGAGCTTGGTCCCGACGCCATCCGTGCTCGACACCAGGATCGGATCGGCGTGGGCTCCGGGATCGAAACGGAAGAGGCCACCGAATCCGCCGATCTCGCCCAGCACGGCCGGCGTCGCGGTCGCCGCCGCGGCCAGTGCGATGCGCTCGACGGCGCGCGCCGCCTCCTCCACGTCCACGCCGGCCGCGCGATACGTGCGTGCCACGCTCAGGTGCGCTCCAGCGCGAGCTTGTCGAGCTCGAGCGGCACATCGGTGGGGTAGACGCCATCGAAACAGGCGGTGCATCGCGCGTCGGTCCGTCCGCCCACTGCCTCGAGCATGGCCTCCCTGCTCAGGTAGCCGAGCGAGTCGGCGCCGATCGCGGCCCGGATGCCCTCGAGCGAATGGTTCGCCGCGATGAGCTCGTCGCGGCGACCGGTGTCGACGCCCATGTAGCACGGGTGCTTCATCTGCGGCGAGTGGATCCTGACGTGAACCTCGGCCGCGCCGGCGCGCCGCAGCATCTGGACGATCGGTCCGGTCGTGGTGCCGCGCACGATCGAGTCGTCGACGACGACCACCCGCTTGCCGGAGAGCAGCTCGGGCAGCGGGTTGAACTTCATGCGCACCGCCTCGTCGCGGCTGCGCTGGGCAGGCTGGATGAAGGTGCGCCCCACGTAGCGCGACTTGATGAGGCCCTCCCGGTATGGCAGGCGCGCCTCCTCCGCGTAGCCGATGGCAGCAGGAATGGCCGAGTCCGGGACCGCGATCACAAGGTCCGCTTCCGCGGGATGCTCACGCGCCAGGCGCCGACCCATCTCGAGGCGCGCCTCGTACAGGAGCCTGCCGTCGATGACGCTGTCCGGCCTTGCGAGATAGACGAACTCGAAGACGCAGAGCTTCTCGCGATCCGGTGCCGCGCGAGCGGACCGATCCGAACGCACGCCATCATCGTCGATGGTGAGCACCTCGCCGGCATCAACGTCACGCACGAAGCGGGCGCCCATGGCATCGAGGGCAGCCGACTCGGAGGCCACGGCCCAGCCACCGCCCGGCAGCCGTCCCAGGGCCAGCGGGCGGAATCCGATCGGGTCGCGCGCCGCCACGAGCGCCGTCTCGGTGAGCATCGTGAATGTGAACGCGCCGATCGCGCGGTGGAAGGCGTGGTCGACGCGCTGCGCCCAGGTCCGCCCCGGCGCGTGGGCGATCAGCTTGGCCAGAACCTCGGTGTCCGATGCGGATCCGAACTCGATCCCCTGCTCGCTCAGCTCGTCCCGCAGCCAGGTCGCGTTGGTCAGGTTCCCGTTGTGCCCCAGCATGAGCTCGCCGATGTCGGCGCGCGCGTAGACCGGCTGCACGTTGGGAAGGGTGTTCGATCCCGTGGTGCTGTACCGGGTGTGGCCGATGGCCGCCTTCGGCGCGCGGCCTCCCTCGTCACGGGCCTCCAGTCGAATCAGGGTCTCTTCGTCGAAGACGCTGCTGACGAGGCCGAGCCGCTTGTGGAGGCTGAGCTGTCCGCCATCGGTGACGGCAATGCCGGCCGACTCCTGCCCGCGATGCTGGAGCGCATGAAGGCCGAAGAACGCCATCCGCGCCACCGGCGAGCCAGGTGCCCAGATGCCGACGACGCCACACTCCTCGCGCGGCCCGTGCGGTGCGTACGGCGCCTGCATGGGTAGCGTCTCACCGGTCCGCTGCCGCAGGCGAATGGGCGCGCGCACGGGATCGGTCAAGCGGGTCGGTGCGAGGCCGGCACCGACCCATCATAGCGAGCGGTGGCTGCCCGTTGATGCCATCGACGGCAGATCGGCATGGGTACGGGTGGAGTACTGCACCAGAGCGCATCCGCGGGATAACGGCGCCAATTGCGAGAGTGCCGCCACGCAACGCGGGACCATCGGCCCATGGTCGATCCGGACCCTCCCCGCCATGCTTGACCGCGATGCTCTTCTTCGTACGCCTCCTCGGCTTTCTCGCACCCTTCGCCGTGGCCGGCCTGGTGGTCGTGGGCCTGGCGGTGGTTGCACAGACCCAGCCGACCGATCGAGGCTCGCTTGCCTTCGTGGCCGCGAGCGCCGTCGTGGCGGGGATGACGACGATGGCCCTCCTGGCATGGAGCTATATCGGCTGGCGCCTGAATCGCATCGCGCAGGCGCTCGAGCGCACCCTCGAGACGGATGAGCCGGTTCGACTGCGCGAGGGTGGGATTCCGGGCGAGCGACGGCTGGCCCGCGCCTTCAACGCCGCCAGCGGCGCCTTCATCCAGGTCGAGGCCCGCGCCACCCACGATCGGCTCACCGGCATTCCCAACCGCGAGACGCTCCTCGCCACCCTCGGCTCGGAAGTCGAGCGCGCCGTGCGCCATTACAAGCCCTTCAGCCTGGCGTTCATCGACATCGACCGCTTCAAGCCGATCAACGACACCTACGGCCACAACGCGGGCGACGCGGTCCTGCGCCAGGTCGCGCGCCTGATCGCGGGCGGCGTGCGCGTCAACGATGTCTTCGGTCGCTACGGCGGCGAGGAGTTCATGCTGATCCTGCCCGAGACATTGCCGGATGACGCCGTGCGGCTGGCCGAGGAGCTGCGGGCCCTGGTTCAGCAGGAACCCCTGCGCGTCGCGGACGACCAGGTCGTGAACGTCACCATCAGCATCGGCATCGCAGGCGGTCGCGGCGCCGAGCTGCAGCTGGACATGCTCGTCGACCGAGCCGATGCGGCCATGTATGCCGCCAAGTCCCTTGGAAGGAACCGCACCTACCAGTTCCGTGATCTCGACGACGAGGCACCCGTGCCGCGGGCACCGATCTCGGCCGAACGCCGGGCACAGGCGACCGCCATCGGCCAGTGGGCGAGTGACACGGCCACGCAGGCGCTCGCATCGGTCCTTGCCCCGCAGGCGAACCACCGCGGACGCCCATCGGACATGATCGCGGCGCTCGCGACCGGGATCGGGCTCGAGATGGGACTGCCGTCGGAGGAGATCGAGCGGATCAGGATCGCCTCGCTCCTCCACGATTTGGGCAAGATCGCGATCCCCGAGGACATCCTCGACAAGCCGACCATGCTCACCGCTGCCGAATGGCAGGCCATCGGCGAGCATCCGCGCATCGGCCAGGTCATCCTCGAGCAGGCGTCCAACCTGCGCGAAGCCATCCCTGTCGTCCTGCATCACCACGAGCGCTTCAACGGCGGCGGATATCCGCACGGCCTCAAGGGCAACGAGATCCCGCTCGGCGCCCGGATCGTCAGCGTCGCCGATGCATACCACGCCATGGTCCACGAACGACCGTACAGCGCTGCGCTGACCCACGAGGAGGCTTTGGAGGAGCTCAGACGGCACGCAGGCACACAGTTCGATCCGGACGTCGTCGAGGTGTTCTGCGCCACCTACGACGCCGCGGTACCGCCGGATGGGCTGGAAGAGGTGTACCGCCTCCATGAACGGGCGCGCGGTGGCCTCGCGCACCTCCACCCCAGCGGTCACCACCACCCGCACCCCGGTGACGCGACCGGGCCCGACCCCGGGACCACGCGCCCGAGACGCAGGGCCCGCGCACGCGAGGCATCCGGCTGATGTCGTCTCGTGCCATCATCATCCTGGCGGTCTCGGCGGTGCTCTGCGGAGCACCGTCCTCGGCATCCGCGGCCGGGCGCAATGAACTGATCGCACCGCAGGCATCGCCGACGTCGGGCACCATCGCGTCGACCTTCTCGTTCACTGTGACCTACGTCGGTGGCTTTCCCGCGCTTTCGGTGACGGTCGATGTCGCGGGTCGTACGCTTCCCATGCTCCTCGCGAGTGGAACCCCGAGCAACGGCACATGGAGCATCTCGACGCTGCTCCCGCAAGGCAGCTGGTCCACGACCTTCCAGGCCGTCGCAAGCCAGGGAAAGGACCCCTCGGTCAGCGGCCCCGCGGTCACCGTCGGGACGCTATCGACGTCACCATCGCCGTCGACCAGGCCGATGTCGACGAATCCGGGCGCGCCGACCAGGTCAGCGCTCCCGAAGCCGGGCGGAGCGGGAGGCGGCTCGGATGGCCCGGGTGGCTCTGGGAGTCCGGCGTCGCCGGCCGCCCCGGCAGCGACCGACCAGCCCGCCGCCTTCTCCCAAAGCTCCAGTGAGCAACCGGGAGCGCCGCGCGCGAGCCTCACCCCGCTGCTCCCGACGCCGGTGCCGAGCGCGGCCGGCGCGGCCGGTCCGGTTCCATCCGGCGGCACCGCGGTGGACGAATCGCCCGGAGCCCGAGGGTCGATGATCGTGCCCGACGTGGGAGGATCGCCCGTCCTGGCTCCGCGGCGAGCGGACGCCACGCCCGCCGTCGGCACAGCCCCGATCCCGTCCGAGAACGCTGTCGGGCCACTGGAACTCGCCGTTGGGCTCGGCGGCGCCGGGGTGCTCGTCCTCTTCGGATGGTTCGCTGTGCTGTCCGGCCGGCGACGCAGAGCGGCCACGGAGCCTTCGCGGGCTGGCGATGAGGTCGGGACGCCAGGCGGCACTGCCGATGAGCAGGTGACGGCGACCCTGTACCGCCGGACCCTGCGACGCTCGAAGATCCGATTCGACGAGGACCCGACCCGGGTTGGCGAGCGGGCGGCCGATCCGGTTCGGCGCTCGACCCGCAGGTCGCCTCCGACCTAGAAGCCGGCCCGCCAGGCCTCGGCCAGCCGCGCGAGCGGAATCGTCAGCCGCGCATCGCCGAACCGCACATCGAGCACCGCACCACCGGTCACGCCCAGCCGCGCCGCGGGCACGCCCGCCTCGTCCGCCGTGCGCCGCAGGTCGGTGGCGCGGTCCTGCGGAACCGCAACGAGGATCCTGGCCGCTCGTTCACCGAAGGCGGCCGACGTCTCCTGGGCGGAGTCCACCACCACCTCCACGCTCGCGCCGCTGCCGGCCTGGATCGCCATCCGCGCCAGTGCAACGCCCACGCCCCCAACGGAGCAGTCGTGCGCGGCGGTGACGAGCCCGTCGCGCGCGAGCGACGGCAGCAGCGCGATCACCCGCGCGCAAGCCCCCAGGGCGAGCGTCGGGACGCCGCTGCGAAGCCCGCGGCGCCATGCCAGCTCCGAGCCAGCCAGCGCGTTCGCATCGGTCCCGGGCTCGCCGAGCAGCCAGATCTCCTCGCCGGACGTCCATGCCATGCGCAGCGCGTTGCTTCGCTCCTCGAGCAGGCCGATGGTGCCGATGACCGGCGTCGGGAGGATGGGACCATCCGGTGTCTCGTTGTAGAGGCTCACGTTGCCGGATACCACGGGAACGCCCAGCGCGCGGCAGGCATCGGCGATACCGTCGATGGCCTGCTCGAGCTGCCAGGCGCCCAGGTCGGTCTCCGGCGAGCCGAAGTTCAGGCAATCCGTGATGCCGATCGGCGTTGCCCCCATGCACGCCACGTTGACTGCGCCCTCCACCACCGCCGAGATGCCTGCAAGGTACGGGTCGCGTGCGCCGATGCGGGCCGGCCCGGGGCCGTCGATCGCGAGCGCGAGCGCCCTGCGCGTGCCCTTCACGCGGAGCAGGGCGGCATCGCCGGCGCCCGGACCGACCAGGGTATTGGTGCCGTTCATGTGGTCATAGCGGCGCCAGACCGGCTTGCGATCGCGCGCATTCGGGGAGCCCAGCAACTCGAGCAGCGTCGCCTCCGTCGGGACCTCGGCGGCGAGCTCCTCGAGGCCGGCGGCATCCAACGAGCCGGGGGAGCCGGATACCGCGTAGCGTGGCGCGTCGTCCGCCAGCGCGCGGCCAGGCACCTCGCACACCAGCTCGCCGCCGGCTCGACAGCGGACGACGGGCTCGCCCAGCACGGTGCCGATCTGCGCGGCCGCCAGCTCGTAGTGGTCGAAGATCGCCCGCACCGCGGGAACAGCTTCGGGCCGCACGACGATGAGCATGCGCTCCTGGGACTCGGAGAGCATGACCTCGTATGGGGTCAACCCGCCCTCGCGTCGAGGGACGGCATCGAGGTCGACCTCGGCGCCGACGCCGCCCCGAGCGGTCAGCTCAGCCAGCGCGCACGTCAGGCCCGCGGCGCCGAGATCCTGCATGGCAACCACGCCATCCAGCCGCGCGAGTTGCAGGCATGCCTCCATGAGCAGCTTCTCGAGGAACGGGTTGCCGACCTGCACCGCCGGTCGGCGTGCGTCGCGATCCTCCCCCAGCGTCGCCGACGCGAACGAGGCGCCCTGGATCCCGTCCCGGCCGGTCGCGGCCCCCACCAGCAGCAGGACGTTCCCGACGCCGGCCGCTCGCGCCAGAACGATCTCGTCGTGGCTCGCGATCCCCACGCACATCGCGTTCACGAGCGGGTTGCCGGAGTAGGACGTGTCGAACGTGATCTCGCCGCCGACATCGGGGATGCCGATGCAGTTGCCATACCCCGCGATCCCGCCGATGACACCGTCGAACAGGTAGCGGTTGCGAGCGGCCACGTCGGCATCGGTCTCGCCATCGGCTTCCAGGGGGCCGAAGCGCAGGCTGTTCAGGAGCGCGATCGGTCGGGCGCCCATCGTGAAGATGTCGCGGATGATGCCGCCGACGCCGGTCGCGGCGCCCTGGTATGGCTCGACCGCGCTGGGATGGTTGTGCGACTCGACCTTGAAGACGACCGCCAACCCGTCACCGATGTCGATCGCTCCGGCGTTCTCACCCGGGCCGACCAGCACGCGCTCACCGGTGGACGGCAGCCGCCCGAGCAGAGGGCGCGAATGCTTGTACGCACAGTGCTCGGACCACATCGCGCCGAACATCCCGAGCTCCACCGCGTTCGGGACACGGCCGAGCGCTTCGACGACGAGGTCGTACTCCGTCTCGGTCAGGCCGTGCCGCTGCTCGGCCGGTGGTGGCGCGATGCTCATGTGAGCCGGCCGGCTATCGTCCGGGTCCACCCAGGGGCTGGTCGCGTCCCAGCTCGAGCAGGACGGCACCCATCGCCGCCGCCGCGGATCCAAGGAACAGCAGCAGCTCGCCGATCCCCGCGACGCCGAAGCCGATCCGGTCGAGCGCGATCCCGAAGGCGATGAGCACGATCACCAGGGTGACCAACCGGAGGTGCGTGAAGGCAGGCACGCTTCCCGAGAAGAAGACCGTCACCGCGATCCCGATGAGCGCCAGCAACAGGATGAGGTCAACCGGATTCAGGAACCCATCGAACAGGCCGATGACCACGCCGAGCGCGGCGACCGCCGCCCCGACACCGATCAGCCACGCCGACAAGGTGAGCGGCATCGTGACCGGCAGCCTCACCGGCGCGGGTGAATGATCTCGGCCGGGTCGACGCGGCGTCGTGGGCGTCGGACGTGGAGGCATCGCGGACTCGGCCGCCGGATTCGGTGGTGGAGCTGCCTCTTCGACACGCGTCGGCTCCTCGAAGCGATCCTCATGAGCGTCAGCTGGCGACGCCTCGCTCGGCAGGCGCGCTCCGGGCTGGTCGGGCGCCTGGTCCGGCCACGCGGGCGCCGGAGGGATCTCGGTCTCGGTGGCCTGGTCGATCGGCTGCCCGCAGGTCGGGCAGAAGACAGCGGAGTCCTCGACCTCGGTCCCGCAGTTCGGGCAGTAGCGGGCCATGATCAGCTCCGCCCGAATCGCGTCAGAGTGCCGATCAGCACGATCAGCGAGGCGAGCAGGAAGATGATCCCGGCAGGCGTCAGGACGCGGAGCATCCCGACAAGGTCGCCGCTCCAGTTGCCAGCGAGCTCGACCACGATGAAGAGCACGATGAGACCCACGCTCCACAGCAGCGTGATGCCGAGGCCGAGCGTCTGCAGCGGACCCGGCACGGCACGCATGAACCCGGCGAGCGCGAGAACGAGGAGGAGCACGCCCAGGAGCGGGACGGGACCGGCGAGTCCGAAGTAGGCCTGATCGGCGAGGCCGGCGCCGACATCGGGGTAGCCGGACCAGAAGGCCAGGCCGTAGCCGTCGGAGCCCATGGCCCGGTCGAAGAGCGACCCCGACCCATACAGGAACGGAAGCAGGTAGCCCGTGGCGATGCCCACCAGGCCGATGAGCAGGACGACCGGTCCAAGGATGGCACCACGACGCTCGACACCCGCCGACTCCGCGCCCGGTTCGGCTGCCACCGCCGGCGGCACATATCCAGCCGCCGTGCCGCGAAGGTTCGCGCCACAGTTCTGGCAGAAGGCAACGCCGGCTCGATTGTGCGTGCCGCAGCGCGGACAGGCCATCGTGCCCTCGGGCGTCCCCGGGCGATCGAGGGTGCTGGCGACGCCGGCCGCGACCAGCCGCTGGCCGCAGTTGCGGCAGAACGCGAGGCCGGGGCGATTCTCGGTCCCGCAGCGCGGGCATTGCGTGCTCTCGCCGATGCCGCCCTCGCTTGCCGGGACCGCGTGAGCCGCCGTCGCGGATGGAGCTGCTGCCGCAGCTGCCGCGACGTCGACATCGGCATCGGGTGGCGGGGTGAGCGGAGCCGGATAGGCCTCCACCTCGCTGGGAGGCGGCTCGGCTGCGTCCGATTCCGTCGAGGCCGTCGGTGTCGGCTCGAGGATCGGCTCATCGCCGCGCTCCGGCGCGGCTGTCGGCCAGTCGTCTGCGTCGCTGGACCCCGCGGCAGGGGGCTCGGTCGGCCATGGCTCGCGCTCCGAGCTGTCGGCCGGAGGAGCTGGCGATGCATCCTGGCTCGGCCAGCTCTCGATCTCGCCTGTTGCCATCACCGGCTCTTCCGGATCATCCACGGTCGGCGCATCCCAGCTGGCCGGCTCCGGCGGCTCGAGAGCGTCGGGTCGTATCGGGTCGGCCGATGCCGGCGACGCGTCCTCCGCGTCCCGCGGGTCGCGGCGATCGCGCTCGTGGTGATCCACTCGTTCGCCTCCTGCGGCAGGTCTGGACGGTCAGCCCGATGATAGCCGACGTTCTACGGCCGCCGGCTGCTCCTGCAGCCAGCGTTCCAGCGAGCGGAAGAGCCGCAGGCCATCGGTTCCACCGACGGCCGCTTCGGAGGCGCGCTCAGGGTGCGGCATGAGGCCGAGCACATTGCCTCGCTCGTTGACGATCCCGGCGATTCCGCGGTCTGATCCATTGGGGTTCGACCCTGGTGTCATCTGCCCATCACGGTTGCTGTAGCGCAGCACGACCCGTTCTTCCCGCTCGAGGGCGTCGAGCGTCGCGGCATCCGCGACGTAGCGACCCTCGCCATGACTGATCGGAAGGCTGATGACGTCGCCGTCCGCCAGGTCACCCAGCCACGGTGACGCCATCCTCGGATGCTCGACCCGAAGCGACTGCCAGTCGCACCGGAACTCCAGGTGATCGTTGCGCATCAGGGCCCCCGGCAGCATGCCGGCCTCTGTCAGAACCTGGAACCCGTTGCACGAGCCGATCACCGGCCCACCGGCGGCAGCAAAGGCCTCGACCGAGCGCATGATCGGCGAAAAGCGCGCGATGGCGCCCGTTCGCAGGTGATCGCCGTGCGCGAAGCCGCCGGGCAGCACGACCGCGTCCGGCGCGTCCAGGGCTTCATCGGCATGCCAGACGAGACGTGTCTCCCAGCCGAGCACGGACTCGATGACGTGGACGAAATCACGCTCTGACCAGGTCCCGGGAAAGACCGCCACCGCCACGCGCGGCCTGCGAAACGTGTGCGTCACGGGTTCGGACCCTCGGCGTCCTGCTGCTCATCGGCTCGCAGCTCCCAGCTGGCCGTCTCCATGACCGGATTGGCGAGCAACCGCCGGCACATCTCGTCGACCGCGGCCTCGGCTGCCTCGTGGTCGTCGGCATCGAATGCGATCCGGATCAGCTTGCCGCTGCGCACCTCGCTCACCGTCGCGTAGCCCAGTGATCGCAGCGCCGAGCTGATCGTCTGCCCTTCGGGATCAGCGATCCCCGAACGAAGCGCCACGTGGACCTCTGCCAGCCAGCGCATCAGCTCGCGTGCCGCACCGGCGATGTGCGGTGCAGAGCCAGCAAACGCCGGCCGGCAACGCGGCTCGTCCTCAGTGCCACGGGCGCCCGGTGAGCCGCTCGAAGGCCGCGACGTACCGATCACGAGTGCCCCGGATGACGTCGTCAGGAAGCAGTGGCGCCGGTGGCTCCTTGTTCCATCCCGCGTCGGAAACGAAGTCACGCACGAATTGCTTGTCGAAGCTCTGCGGGCTCGACCCCGGCGCATACTGCTCGGCGTCCCAGAAGCGAGACGAATCCGGGGTCAGCACCTCGTCGATGACCGCCAGCGCGCCGTCGATGAAGCCGAACTCGAACTTCGTGTCCGCCAGGATCAGCCCGACCGCCTCCGCGCGTCGGGCGCCCTCGACGTAGAGCGCAATCGATCGTTCCTCGAGCTGGCTCGCCAGGTCCGCGCCGACCAGGCCCGCGAGCTGCTCGCGGCTGATGTTCTCGTCGTGCCCGATCTCCGCCTTCGTCGATGGCGTGAAGATCGGCTCCGGCAGACGGTCCGCCTCCCTCAGACCCTCCGGCAGTCGATGGCCGCACACGGATCGGCTGCGCTGGTACTCGGCCCAGCCTGAGCCAGCCAGGTAGCCGCGCACGACGCACTCCGCATCCACCCGGTCAGCCCGGCGCACGAGCATCGAGCGCGGGGCCAGCTCGCGGGTGCGCGCCGGCTCCGGCAGGCGTTCGCGGTCGGCACTGACGAAGTGAGAGCGGCCAAGCCCTGCGAGCTGCTCGAACCACCAGGCCGACAGGCGGGTCAGGACGGCGCCCTTGTCGGGAATCGGCTGCTCGAACACGACGTCGAAGGCAGAGATGCGGTCGGTGGCGACGAGCAGAAGATGGCGGTCGTCGACCTCGTACGTCTCCCGCACCTTGCCGCGGTGCACCAGTGGCATCGATGCGATCTCGCTGCGCAGCAGCGTCTTCGATGCGGTCATTCGTCCTCCTCTTGGCTCTTGTCGTCGATTGGCTCCGGCCCGCGGTGAGTCCGGATGTTGAGTCGGCGCTTCGCGATTCGTTCGAGTCGCTGAAAGACCTCCAGCGCCACGATCACCAGCACGGTGCTGACGCCGGCGATGACGAGGAGTCCAGCTCCGGCCGCCATGCCCACGGCCGCAACCGCCCAGAGCGACGCCGCCGTCGTCAGGCCGCGCACGGTGCCGCCGTAATGAAGGATGGCGCCACCGCCGAGGAAACCGATGCCCGACACGATCTGGGCTGCAATCCGAGTCGGATCCGATCCTGGGCCGGTCAATCCATATGCGCTGATGACGGTGAAGATGGCCGCGCCGAGCGACACGAGCGCATGGGTCCGAAAGCCTGCCGGCATGCGCTGCAGCTCTCGTTCCCACCCGATCACGGCGCCGAGCACGAGCGCCACCACGAGACGGGCGGTGAGCTCGATCTGCGTCTCGAGGCTCAGGGTTTCCACGGCGACTCAGGTCCTTCCGGATGCATCGGTCGCGAGGAGTCGCGACCACGTGGCGGCCGACCACGCATGGAGCGCTCCGCCGGCCAGGACCAGGCAGAGCCAGGTCGCCACGAAGCCTACCAGCAGCAGCCCGATGGCGACCTCGATCTCTCCGCCACCATCCAACCGAACTCCGATCGGCGCCCACAGGACGGCGAGCAGCAGGGTTGAGAAGCCGAGGAAAGCGAGCTGGATCGCGCACGCGGCGATCGCATGGATCGTCGACGACGCACCGAGCGTCACGGATGGCGCCGATCGCAGCACCCTCGAAAGGCCACCTCGACCTCGCAGGACGAGCCGACCGGCCACGGCCGCGAGCGCGCCACCGGCCACCACCGTCACGCCCAGGAGGGCCAGGTATGGCGTGAGACTCGTGAGCGTGCGCAGGACTGGCCCACTGGCCGGGTCGGGTGCGTTGAACTCGCGCGGGGCGATCACGGCCGCAGCCAGCAGGACCACCAGCATCGCGAACACCGCGGGCAGCGCCGCGACGAGATAGACGGCCAGCAGACGAGCGGCGTCGGAGCTGGCCGACGCACGGCGCTCGAGCTGGGCGATGAGGATGGCGTTCGCGATCGCCGTCAGCGTGAACGCCGCAAGGACGATGGTCACGATCACGGCGCCCATGAGGACCGCGTTCCAGGGCCAGGCGCCGGACGTCACGGTGCGGGCGCCAAGGAAGGTCAGCTCGGCCACCGATGGTGGTCTGGCGACCGCCACCAGGAACGGCAGCCATCCGACGCAGGATAGCCACGCAAGCGCCCCCGGCACCCACAGCTCCGGCCGGGCCGATACGAACCGCGCCGACTCGACCGCGGCTTCACGCCAGCGACGCAATGCGCACGCCTCTACTCGGATCCGTCGAGGCCGAGCGCCCGGTACGTGACGGCGATCCCGGCGAGATGGTGCCGCAGGTCCATGGCACGCTCGATCTCCTCGACGCTGAGCCAATCGCCGATGGCAGGATCGCTGCGCAGGGCGTCAGCGAACGTCACTTCGCCGCTCCAGGCCCGCTTCGCCGCCCCCTGGAGGAGCCGATACGCGTCCTGTCGATGAGCGCCGTTCGAGATCATGGCCAGCAGCAGGGCCTCCGAATAGACCATGCCGCCCAGCTCGTCGAGGTTGCGCAGCATCCGGTCGGCATCGACCTCCAGCCCATCGAGGATGTCGCCCAGCGTCCGGGTCGCGTACGCCGCCACGCCCAGGGCCCGCTCGAACACGAAGCGCTCGGCGGACGAATGGCTGATGTCACGCTCGTGCCAGAGCGCCATATTCTCGAGACTGATGAGGGCGTCACCGCGAAGGAGGCGAGCCATCCCGCTGACTCGCTCGGCCAGGATCGGATTGCGCTTGTGCGGCATGGCGCTGCTGCCCTGCTGGCCGGTGCCGAACGGCTCGAAGGCCTCGCCGACCTCCGTGCGCTGGAGATGCCTGATCTCCACGGCGATCCGCTCGAGCGTGCCGCCCAGGATGGCGATGGTCGTCAGCAGCTCGGCATGCCGGTCGCGGCTGACGACCTGGGTCGGCGCCGGATCCGCCTCCAGGCCGAGGGCTTCGAGGACGTGGCGCTCGACGTCATCGCTCACGTGGGCGTGCGTGCCCACGGCGCCCGAGATGGAGCCGACCGCGATCCCCTCGCGAGCGCGTGCGAGCCGCTCGGCGTCGCGGAGGAGCTCGGCGTACCAGCCGGCGGCCTTGAACCCGAACGTCATCGGCTCGGCGTGGATGCCGTGGCTGCGGCCGGCCATCGGCGTGTCGCGGTACTGGAGCGTCAGCCGGTGGACCACCTCGAGCAGCCGTGCGAGCTCGCCCTCGACGACCTTTGCAGCATCGCGCAGGACGGCAGCCGTCGCGGTATCCAGCACGTCGGAGCTCGTCAGGCCAAAGTGCAGCCAACGGCCCTCTGGCCCCAATCGCTCGGTGACGGAGCGCAGGAAGGCGATGACGTCGTGCTGGGACTCCTGCTCGATCTCCCGCGCGCGTCGCGCGTCGACCTCGCCGACCGCGCCGCGGATGCGCTCGAAGTCCCCGTCCGGCACGACCCCCGCATCGCGCAGTGCCTCGACCGCCAACAGCTCGATGCGCAGCCACAGGTCGAGCCTGTGCTGCTCGCCGAAGATCTCACGCAGCTCGGGGAGCGCATACCGATCGATCACGGGCTGAATGGTACGTGGCGCGGCGCTTCCGCGGCCGGCCGCGTCGCCTACGTGAGTCGCGGGTCGATCCGCAGCTCGGCCTGCTGCGCCTGCTCAGTTCGGAACGCTGACACGTGATCGGCGATCGTCGAATCCGAGAGGGCAAGAATGCGTGCCGCGAGGTGCGCGGCATTCTTCGCCCCTGCGCTTCCGATGGCGACGGTCGCGACCGGAACGCCGGGCGGCATCTGGACGACGGCGTAGAGCGCGTCGGCCCCGCCCAGCGAGCCACCGTCAAGCGGGATTCCGATCACCGGCTTCGCGGTCAGGCTGGCCAGCACCCCGGGCAGGTGAGCGGCCAGCCCGGCTGCCCCGATGAACAGCTGCACGCCGGATCCTTCGGCACCGGCGACGTAGGCGTGCAGCGCATCGGCCTGGCGGTGGGCACTGATGACCGATGCCTCCCAGCTGATGCCATACCTGTCGAGCAGATCGAAGCAGCCCTTCAGGGTCGGCAGATCAGAGCGGGAGCCGCAGACGACGGCGACGGTCGGCATTGGTGGATAGGATAGTCGCCGTCCTTGCCGCCATCTTCCCGGTGCCGAACAGCGACCACCGTCTCGTCTGGATTCTCACCCGGCCTCGTGGCTGGACTGCGTGCTGCTGTTGATCTCTGATTCGCGTGCCCCGATATCGGTCCGATAGCGGCCACCCTCCAGGGTGACCGACGCCACCGCACGATAGGCCGCCTCGCGGGCATCCTCGAACGACGGCCCGTGGCCGACCATGGTCAGGACGCGGCCGCCGGTCGTCTCGTGGCGCCCGTCGGCCAGCCGGGCCGTGCCGGCATGGAAGCAGAGCAGGTCACCGTCATCGGACGGCGACGACGGCTCGGCACCTTCGAGCAGGCGCCCGGTCAACGGGGCGTCGGGGTATCCCTCGGACGCGACGACCACGCCCACCGCCGCGCCGCCGCGCATGGCGATCGAGCCTTCCATGAGCCCGCGGTCGGCGGTGGCACATCCGATGAGGGCGCTCGCCAGGTCACCGTCGAGCATCGGCATCAGCACCTGTGCCTCGGGGTCTCCGAAGCGGGCGTTGAACTCGAGGACCATCGGTCCGTCATCGGTCAACATGAGCCCCGCGTAGAGGACGCCGCGATACGAGAATCCGTCGCGCGCCATGCGCCATGCGATCGGCTCGAAGACGTCGGCCGCCACCTGCTCGAGCGCCGCCCGCCCGAATGACGGCACCGGGGCGTAGGCACCCATGCCGCCGGTGTTCGGCCCCGTGTCGCCATCGCCCAGGCGCTTGTAGTCACGGGCCACCGCCAGCGGGACGACCGCTTCGTCGCTGACCAGGGCGAAGGCGCTCACCTCCGCACCCGACAATCGCTCCTCGAGGACGACGCGGGCGCCGGGAGCCACGCTCTCGAACAGCTCGCGCACCGCCGTCGCCGCTTCATCCACGCTCTCCGGCACCACCACTCCCTTGCCCGCCGCCAGCCAGTCGGCCTTGACCACCGGCGGCCGTTCGGCGGCACGAACGTGCGCGAGCGCCGCATCGGGGTCCGTGAAGCTCTGCGCCGTCGCGGTCGGGACGCCGGCTCGCCGCATCTGCTCCTTTGCGAAGGCCTTGCTCGACTCCAGGCGGGCTGCCGCCCTGGTTGGTCCGAAGGTGGGGATCCTGGTCGAAGCCAGCTCATCGGCAAGGCCCGCGGCCAGGGGCGTTTCCGGACCGATGACAACAAGTCCGTAGCGCTCACGAGCGGCGTGACGCGCGACCGCCGCGACGTCGCGGATGTCCAAATCGGGCACCGATTCGCCAACCGCCAGCGTGCCGCCGTTGCCCGGCGCGATCCGAACGAGACGCACGCCCTCGTCGCGCGCCAGCCGCCACGCAAGCGCGTGCTCCCGTCCGCCGGACCCGATCACCAGTGCATCCATCAGGCGCCGAGTCTAGGCGGACATCTCGTGGCCGGGACCCGACGATTGCACCCTCGCCCCGGAGGCGGCGTTGCTGCGTCGGCAACTATCGGCCAATGAGCGCCCCTGGGAGCCGGCTCAGCCGTCGTCGCTTGCCACCACGGCAACGCACGACCGAAGTCCGGTTGCTCCGTCGCCGTTAGTTGCCGCTCCAGCAAACGACTGATGCGCGGGACGCCGGCGGGGCTGACGCTACTCCCCGGTCAGGTCAGCAAGGGACTCGAGCACGGCTTCCAGCTCGTCGATCCGTTCCTGGTAGGTGCCGAGGTCACCCGCATCGAGCGCCGCCTGCGCCTCGCCGTAGAGGCGCTGGGCCTCGGCAACCAGGTCGGCCACGTTGGACGGCAGCTCTCCCGGTGACTCGTCCGGTGCGCCGGGCGAGGGTGACGGAGCCGGTGACTCGCCGGGATCGGTCGGCTCCGGGACCTCCGGGGGAGGTGGCTCGGCCTCGCCGAGGAGCTGGCGAAGGCCCTCCTCCACCGTCTCCGCGAACGCGACGCGTCGCTGGTCGGCCATGATCACCCGCACGAACTCGGGGAACGGGGCGCCCTCCGCCTGGAGGAAGATCGGCTCGACATAGAGGAGCCCGTCCTCGCCGATCGGCAGGACCAGCAGGTTGCCGCGCACGACCCGTGAGCCGGCGCTCGACCACAGGGTGAACTGCTCGCTGATGGCATCGTCTGCGCCGATGCGCCCCTCGATCTGCACCGGGCCCTGCGTCGAGGTGCCGGTCGGGAACTGGAACGCGATGCGCTCGCCGTAGACGCCGGGGTCCATGCGGGCCGCGACCCAGGCGATCATGTTCGGACGGTCCTCGGGGACCATTGGCTGGATGAGGACGAACTCGGCCTCGTCCTCGCCCGGGATGCGCATGATCACGTAGTAGGGCTCCATCGGCTGCCCGTTGCCGGCCACCACGTCCTCGGGGATCGCCCAGCGATCGTCCTCGTTGTAGAAGGTCGTGGCGCCGTTCTCGGTCGCCGGCAGGTGGTAGAGCCGGTAGGCCTCGTTCTGCGCGACGAAGAGGTCCTCGGGGTATCGCAGGTGCGCCTGCAGGCCCTCCGGCATCGCGGAGAGCGGCTCGAACAGGTCCGGGAAGATGCGGGCGTAGGCGGCCACGATCGGGTCGTCCGGATCGGCCAGGAAGAAGCGGACCGTGCCGTCATAGGCATCGACCACCACCTTCACGCTGTTCCGCACGTAGTTCGCGCCGGCGAAGCGGCTGGTCGACGGGAGGGGCTGCGCATTCGGATAGCGGTTGCTGACGGTGTAGGCGTCCCAGACCCAGAGCAGCCGGTCGTCGGCGCTGACGATGTACGGATCTCCGTCGTACGCCAGGAACGGGGCGATCTCGGGCACGCGCTCACCGATGGCGCGCCGGAATAGCACCTGCGACTCATCGGTCAGCTGGTTGCTGATCAGCATGTTGAAGTCGCCGAAGCGAAGCGCGAAGAGCGCGCGCGCCAGGGGATTTCCGATCCCCACGCCGGTCGAGCCGTTCCAGACCGTCTCGGCCCCGGCCTCGCCGCCCTCGCTTCCGTCGGTATCGAGCGGATAGTCGAACTCCGCGGTCGTGGTCCCGGTGACGATGTAGGTGTCGGTCTCCTCGCCGAAGTAGATGCGAGGCTGGTCCAGCGGCAGCTGCGGATCGCGGTTGATGCCGCTGACCAGGTAGTCCGGGGTGCCCTGGTCCGTGACCGCGTCGACCGGCACGGCGGTGATGCCGTAGCCATGGGTGTAGACGAGGCGCTCGTTCGTCCAGGTGCGGCTCTCGCCGAAGCGTTCGACGTCCAGCTCACGCGCGCTCAGCATGATCTGGCGCTGTTCGTCCCCGATCTCGTAGCGGTCGATGTCGACGTCGGAGAAGGTGTAGTAGCGACGCAGGATCTGCTGCTGGCCGAAGGTCGTCAACAGGGGCCGGTAGTCCCACAGCCGCAGGTTGTCGATGGTGGCCGCATCGTCCACGAAGACCTCGCGGGTCAGATCCTGCTCGCCGGTGAAGCGCCGCTGCTCGATCGCGTCGAGGTCGAAGGCGCGCCGCGTCGAGGTGATGTGGTCGACGATGTACTCGCGCTCGACGTTGAGCTCGTTCGGGTTGACCTGCACCGTCTGCACGAAGCTCGGGTAGAGGCCGCCGACCAGGATCGACAGCACGATCCAGGCGCCGGCCGCCAGGCCGAGCAGCCACAGGGTGCGGAACCAGGTGTTGAGCAGCAGGACGGCGGCGGCAGCGAGGGCGACGACGGTCAGGATCACCGAAGCAGGGAGCTGCGCGTTGACGTCGGTGTAGAGCGCTGCCTGCACGCTCCCGCTCAGCCCGCGCGTGGAGTAGGTGAGCTCGGCGATATCGAGCTGGTAGCCCCCGGCGATCACGGCGAGCAGCAAGGCGCCGATGACCGACAGGTGCGCCCGCACCGGCGCGCTGAGGCGGAACTGCCACCGCAGTGCCCGCGCCGCGTAGGCGCCAAGTGTCAGCAGCCCGATGACGATGAGGGTCGTCGATCCCCATCCGAGCAGGAATCGCCAGAACGGCAGGTCGAACACGTAGAAGCCGACGTCGCGGCCCAGCGTCGGATCGGTGACGCCCCACTCGCCGCCATTCAGGAAGAGCAGCACGAGCTCCCAGTTGCCGCTCCACGCAGCGGCGGAGCCGAGCGACAGGAGGACCGCCACGGCCGTGAGCCCAATGGCGATCGCGCGAGACGCATCCGGCATCTCGATCCCACCCAACTCCCGCACCGGCGACTGCGGCGCGATGCGGCTCGCCAGCCAGATGCTGAGCAACGCCGGCACGAGCATGGCGACGAAGCCGATCGCGAACAGCGCCACCTGCGACCAGAGCCGCGTCTGGAGCACGTCGCGTCGACCGAGCGCGTCGTACCACATGACGTCGCTGATCAGGTTGACGACACCACCGAGCAGACCGAGCACGACGAGCAGGGCCAGGATTCCGCCACCGATCAGCAGGTATCGGCGCCATGGCACGTCACCGCCCGCGATCGGTGGGAAGGTGGGCCCGTCACCGCCACCGTTCGTTCGACGTTGCCCTCGCTCCTTGTCGATCGGCGTCACGTTGCGCTCGCGACCTGCACGACGCTCGAAGGGACGGCCTTCCCGGCGAGCATCCGCCTCTTCCTGGCGGCGCTGAAGGTCCTCGAGCAGCTTGTCGAACCAGCTTGACATGTGCGGGCATGCTACCGGGTCCCGCCTGGGTCCGCGCCGCAGCGCTGATGTGCCGTCAGGATCGGGTCGGCCAGGCTCGATCTTCGCCGGGCCAGCAATTCCCGGCAGAGGTGGCCTCCAGCACGGCCACACGAGAGCTCGCGAGGTCCTTGCTCACGGTGTCGTCCGACTGCGCGCGTACCTTTCCGGATTGAGCGCTCGGTGAGTCCTTCAGGAGCAGGGCGCGCGGATCCGCGCTCACTCCCACTCGATGGTGGCGGGTGGCTTGGAGCTGATGTCGTAGACGACGCGGTTGACGCCGGGCACCTCGTTCACGATCCGCGATGAGATCTTCGCGAGCACGTCGTACGGGAGCCGCGCCCAGTCCGCGGTCATGCCGTCATCGGAGGTGACCGCGCGGATGGCGACCACGTTGGCGTACGTGCGTCCGTCGCCCATCACGCCGACCGAGCGCACCGGGGTGAGGATGGCGAACGACTGCCACAGAGACCGATACAGCCCGGCTGCCTTGATCTCGTCGATTACGATCCAGTCGGCCTCGCGCAGGGTGTCGAGCCGCTCCGCCGTCACTTCGCCGATGATCCGGATGGCGAGCCCGGGCCCCGGGAACGGCTGGCGCTGGACCATCGCCTCCGGCAGCCCGAGCTGCACGCCGACCCGGCGGACCTCATCCTTGAACAGGTGGCGCAGCGGCTCGATGAGCTTGAAGCGCAGGTCGGGCGGCAGCCCGCCGACGTTGTGATGGGTCTTGATCTTCTGCGCCGCCTTCGTCTCGGCCGTGGTCGACTCGATGACGTCGGGGTAGAGCGTCCCCTGCGTCAGGAAGTCGATCTGCCCCAGCTTCGCGGCCTCCTCCTCGAAGACGCGGATGAACTCGTCGCCGATGATCCGCCGCTTCTCCTCCGGGTCCTCGACGGCCGCCAGCCGCGCCAGGAACCGATCCCGAGCATCGACCATCACCAGGTTCATGCCGAGGTCCCGCTCGAAGGTGACGCGCAGCAGCTCCGATTCGCGCTTTCGCATCAGCCCATGGTCGACGTAGATGCAGGTCAGCTGGTCGCCGATGGCACGATGCACCAGCGTCGCCGCCACCGCCGAGTCCACGCCGCCCGAGAGCGCGCAGATGACGTGGCCGGCACCGACCCGCTCCCGGATCTCGGCAACGGTGGTCTCGACGAGGTTGGCCGCCGTCCAGTTCGGTCGCGCCCCCGCCACGCCGACGACGAAGTTGCGCAGGACGTCACGTCCGATCGGCGTGTGCACGACCTCGGGGTGGAACTGGATGCCGTACAGGTTGCGGGCGGGATCGGCGAGGCCGGCGTACGGAGTTGCATCGGTCTGTGCCGTCGCGCGGAAGCCCTCAGGCGGTCGGAGGATGGCGTCGCCGTGGCTCATCCACACCGGCTGCTCGCGCTCGATGCCGGCAAACAGCCCATCGGGCTCGTTGATCGCCACCGTCGCCGGGCCGTACTCGCGCTTCGCCGATGGCACCACCTCGCCGCCCAGCTCGTGGGCCATCAGCTGAAGTCCGTAGCAGATTCCCAGCACCGGGATGCGGCCGGACCAGACGGCCGGATCCGCCTTCGGAGCACCGTCGTCATAGACCGATGACGGACCACCCGACAGGATCACCGCCTTGACGCCTCGCCGCTCGAGCTCCGTCATCGCCGTGTCGTGCGGGAGGAGCTCGGAGTACACGTTGAGCTCGCGCACGCGCCGAGCAATCAGCTGGGCGAACTGGCTGCCGAAGTCGAGCACCACGACCGTGTCGGGCGGTTCGGCTGCCTCGGTCTCGATGCGCTGCGGTGGCGCGGCGTGGAGCGCCTGTTCGAGGTAGGCCTCGACCTCGGCATCGTCCGGGGCGAGGACGCGATGGCCCGCATTCGCCGCCTCGCCGTGGACCGTGCGCCCTCGGCCAGGCCGGCGCTGATCGTGCGTGTCGGATTCGTCGGCCACTGGTCTCAGTGTATCGGCCTCAGCCGACTGCGGAGCACGCGTTCCGCTCGGCGCGAGTCACGGCGCGAGCGCGACCAACGCCGCACCCAACGCGGCCGGCCCCCTTGCACCCCAGCGCAAGCATCTACGAGGATGCGGCCCCAATCACGGCAGTCTGCTCGAGCTGGCGCCACCGCTTGCGGCTCGGGGCAAATTCAGGTCGTGATGAGCCCGAACCCCGTCGTTGGTTGCTTCTCGGCACAATCAGCGGAAACGCGTGGTCCGCTCAGCCGTCGAGCCATTCGCGAGGGTGGGCGAGGAGAAAGTCCTCGATCGGGATGCCGCCGGCGCCGACCACCAGGGAGCGCGCGCCGCGGTGCGCGTGCGTGAAGGCGATCAAGCCGCGGCTGGCTCGAGCATGGCCGCTGCGCACCTCGATCGCCGTCGGCTGATCGTGTGCCCGCATCAGCTTTCCGGGCCGGATGACCCAGTCGACCTCGTCGTTGCCGTCGCGCCACCAGGTCAGCTCGTCGGGATCGGCGTGCGCCCAGAGATGGGCACCGATGGCGGTCTCCACCAGGCGCGACCACGCCTCGTGATCGGCCTTCGTGCGCGCGAGGGTGGTCCGGGCGGTGGCGGTCATGAGCGCCGTGTTGAGCGCCAGGAGCTTCGGGCTCGACGCGCGGCGGCGGACGGCCGAGCCAGAGTACTTGCCGATGCCGGTCACCATGCCGGCGCCACCCAGCAGCTCGAGGTAGTGGGCGAGCGTGACGGTGTTGCCCGCGTCGGTCAGGGTCCCGAGCATCTTCGTATAGGACAGGACCTGACCCGAGTACGAGCAGGCCAGGCGGAAGAGCTGCCTCAGCAGTGCGGGCTTCTCGACGCGGTTCAGCATCAGGATGTCGCGCGACAGGTTCGTCTCGACGATCGAGTCGAGGATGTACTCCTCCCATCGGTCATGGCTCTTGATCAGGCGAGCAGCGCCGGGGTACCCGCCATAGAACAGGTAGGTGTCGAGATCCCAGCTGAAGGCGTCGCGCATCTCTGCGAAGGTCCAGTGCGTGACGCGCACGATCTCGAAGCGGCCGGCCAGGCTGTCCGACAGGCCCTGCCGGACGAGCAGCGGCGCCGATCCCAGGAGCATCACCCGCAGTGGAATGCCTGATGACGTGTCCTCGTCCCAGAGCTGCTTGACGACATCGGACCAGTCGCGGATCTTCTGGACCTCGTCGAGCACCAGCAACCCCCCTGCGCGTCCGCCCATCGATGCCTGTCGGCGGCCGATCGTCCACTGCGTGTAGATCCAGCCGATGTCCTCCGGATCCGGCGCATCCGCGGACGCGAAATGGCCGGGAATGCCGATGGCGTCCATGACCTGCCGCGCGACCGTGGTCTTACCCACCTGTCGCGGGCCAGCGAGCACCTGGATGAACTGGCGCGGCTCGTGCGCGCGCTCCAGGATGGTCTCGAAGATCGGGCGCCTGTAGACTTGCGGCTTGCGGCTCATGCACTCATTCGGCTGAGTGGAATTACTCAGTGTTGTGAGTAAGTTTACTCACTCGATGCGAGCGGACGCGCTCGAGCGCGTCACCAGCGGCGCATCGCTCACTCGTCCCAGATCACGCGCCGAGCCGGACGGCGGTGCCGGACGCGGTCACCATGAGCATGCTGCCACCCTGGCCGACCGTCTCGTAGTCGAGGTCGATGCCCACGACGGCATCGGCTCCACGCGTCGTGCCCTCGGCAGTGAGCTCGTCCATGGCGATCTCCCGCGCCCGGCGCAGCTCCTCTTCGTAGGCGCCCGACCGTCCGCCGACGATGTCCCGCACGCCCGCGAACAGGTCGCGGACGATGTTCGCGCCGAGAATCGCCTCGCCGGTGACGACCCCCAGGTATTCAGTGATCGCTCGCCCGTCCACGCTCGGCGTGGTGGTCAGGATCATGATCGGTCCTCCAGCATGTAGAACTCACTGAACTCGCGACAGCGGCCGTCCGGCGCGAACTGCAGGAGGTAGGCGTTGTGATAGGTCCGTTGCGGATCGGCCTCGGTCGCCTCGTAGCGGCTGAACCCGATGGCTACGGCTCGATCGCCTTCCACTGCGTACGGCTCGTAGCGCGCTTCCCAGGTGCCCGGCGCATCGCGTTCCTCGAGCCATGACTCGGCGATGGCGGCGTTGCCGGTGGCAGTCTGCTTCGGGTCGCTGTACGGCCGATACCGATAGACGGCTTCCTCGGTGAACAGCGCCTTGATGAGCTCCGGATCATTGGCTGCCCATGCCTCGACGTATCGGTCCAGCCAGGTCTGCACGTCAGATCGTTCCATGCGTCGATGCTACGCCGTCAGGCGTACAACGTGGCGAGCCGGTGCGCCTCCTCGTCCAGTTCGTGCCGCTCTGACGGCGTGAGGTCGCGGAGCGGCGCGAGTTGGATCTCGGAATGCTCGAAGCGCCACGTGCCGGCCACCTGCCCGTCAACCAGGAAGGTGTTGTGCGAATGCGGCGTCTTCGTGTTGAAGATGAGCGGCCGATACTCCTCGGGGAGCACCTGCGTTCGGCGAGCGTGGACCAGGAGCATCGCGTCCCACACCGCCAGGAAGCGGGGTGGTGCGGGCGTCTCAGGATCCGGCAGCGGAGCACCCGGCAGATCGACCAGCGTCTTGCCGGCTTCGTCGTGCAGCGCGCGCAGCTCCATGCCATCGGCAACATGCTTCATCTGGCCAACGTTGAGTCCCATCCAGCTGGCGACGTCCCTGAGTGGCGCCGGGCCGAACGCGCCGAGGTAGCGGCGGATGAGATGCTCGATCCCGTCGTCCTCGCTGACCTCAACCGGAGGAATCCATTGATCGGCGGGGCCGTAGAGGTCCGCCCGGCGTTGCTCCCATGTCCCCGATGGTGGAACCCGGACCATATCGACCCACAGCCCAGCCCAGTTGGCCGAGCGCGGCGGGAAGCCGCGTGCCACCAAACGTTGCGTCAGCTCATTCATGCGCAGCGGCCCGCTCGCGAGCTCGTCGCGGACGGCAACGGCGACGGCCTCCATGTCGGTGGTGCGGACGTCGCGCTGAACCCTTGTGTACCACTCGCGGTTGACGCGCCGGATCCCGGCCATCATCGGCCAATAGTCGGCGGCCGAAACGGTATGGATGGTCGCCCGCATCATCGTCGCCTGGATGGCCCGTCGCTCCTCGAGAGCCTGCGTCAGCATCGGCCTGTCGAAGTCATGCATGCGCGACCACAGGCCGATGTAGCCCGCCGGGGCGTACTGCATCTGGATCCCGCCCATCTGCTCCATGACCTCGGTCAGGCTCAGTGCCGATCGCTCCAGGAGGGATTGGCGCGCGAGGAGCGCGCGGTTCAACGCGCGGGTTGTCACCGGCTTCATCGATGGCCGATGGTAGCCCTCGGATTCCGCCGTTGCCGAAGGAGCAACTAACGACAATGGAAGCGCCCTTGACTCGGCGGGCGTTGCTCGCATCGCAACATGCGACGGTCAAGCGCCGGTTCCGAGCGCCAACTCCGACAATAGTTGCCGGGCTGGCAAACGGCCGGGACCAGTGACGACGAACAGCGCCAACTCCGTCGTTCGTTGCCGCGCCGGCAAGCGCGTCGGAGACCGGGAGCGCGCGGAGCGGCTATTCGCTGCCGGCGAGCTGCCAGGACTTGCCCTCGGTGGCGATCGACGGCGCGATCACCATTTCCACCGCGTGCATCTCGCGAATGGTGCGCACCCCGAGCGCGGCCATCGACTGGCGCAGCGCGCCGACCAGGTTCTGGGTGCCGTGGGTCGTCTCCGACGGGCCGAACAGGATCTGCTGGAGCGGCAGACGTTCGCCGATGCGAATACGCGTCCCTCGCGGCAGCGTGGGCGAGGGAGCGGCCATGCCCCAGTTGAATCCGCGGCCGGGCGCCTCGATGGCCCCCGCAAGTGGTGAGCCGAGCATGACCGCATCGGCTCCCGAGGCGATCGCCTTGGCAATGTCGCCGCCGGTCTTCATGCCGCCATCGGTGACGACGGGGACGTAGCGGCCGGTCTCGCGCTCGTATCGATCACGGGCCGCGGCCACCTCGAGGGTGGCAGACACCTGGGGAACGCCGATGCCGAGCACCTCGCGCGTCGTGCATGCGGCACCCGGCCCGACCCCCACGAAGATACCCGCTGCGCCCTGGTGCATGAGCTGGTAGGCGGCCTCACCGCTGACCGTGTTCCCTACGAGCACCGGCAGCTGGAGGCCGCCGGTCAGATCGGCAAGCGAGAGCACGCGCGTCGAGGTCGAGATGTGTCGAGCGGACGACACCTGCGACTGGACGAGCAGCAGATCGGCGCCGGCTTCCGCCGCCAGCTCGGCATGATGCCACGCCGCGGCGGGGGTCGTCGCCACCGCGGCGATCGACCCCTGTGCCTTGATGCGGGTGATGATCGCCGTGATGAGCTCGTCGCGCACCGGTTGCTCGTAGGCCTGCGCGAGGATGTGGGCCGCGGCCTGCCCGCTCTCGGCGGCCGCGACCCGCTCGATGAGCGAGTTGGCGTCCTCGTAGCGTGTGTAGATTCCCTCCAGGTTGACGACCGCCAGCCCACCGTGCCGGCTCATGCGCACCGCGAAGTCCGCATCGGCGACGGCATCCATGGCCGCCGCGAGGAACGGGATCTCGAGTCGAAAGCCGCCGATCTCGACGCCAACGTCGACCTCGGCCGGATCCGCAGTCACAGCACCCGGAACGAGCGCCACTTCGTCGAAGCCGTAGGCACGTCGCAAACGGGCTCCGGTCACGTCGCGGACGGGTGCCTGGTCGATCAACGGGACCTCCTCGGATAGGAAAAGGCCCGCGCGGCAGAGCGGCGCGGGCGGCGTTCGGCGTGGGTCGCGATGACGGCGCGGATCGGATGCACGATTGGTGATCGCTGCGGCTTTGGCGAAGTATACGGCCGCGAACCTGGCTCATCGCGACGAAATGGCCCGGTAGCGTGCCAGCGTGCGCTGACGCGCATCGGCGTGGTCGAGGATGGGCGCTGGATAGTCACGCGGCGGCTCGGGTGCCCGCCACGGCTCGTGGATGTGCTCGTCCGGCAGATGCGCGAGCTCCGGCACCCATCGGCGCACGTAGGCCCCACGTGGATCGAACTTCCGTGAGGCGCAGATCGCGTCGAAACCAGGCGATCGCGCGGCGCGGCGCATCGGTCACGCGCGCGCCCGCGATCGGATCACGAGTCGTGGATCCTCAGCGTTGGGAGGGGCGTACCAGGCGCAGCATGAGCGCAAGATTGATGATCGTGGGAGCCCACAGGCCGACGAAGATCGCTCCGTGCTTGTGCCCACGCAGGTAGAGGCCGATGGCCGCCGCGATCGAGACGCCCGTCGCGGCGATGTACGCGTCGGTCGGGATCTGCTCGGCCAGTTGCTCGGCCTGCCGCATGCCGGGTGCATGGCGCTCGCCGCCGAGCAGCGCGTCGAAATCGGTCCTGTCGGTGATGGTCTGGGTCATGGTGCGGAGCCTCGTGGGGTTTGACATCCCCCGAGTCGCACGTCGCGTGCCGGGTTGCCGATCACCGATCACCGAGGGGCGGGACGCGGCTCCCCTACGGTAGCGTCCGTCGACGACTGGTCGTCGAGCGAGCGGCGGATGCTGTCGCGGATCTCTTCGGCGCGCGACCGTGCCGGCATCGGCTCGGGCATCTCCATCGGCGCATCCGTCGGCGTCGGCGCGGGCTCGTCGGAGACGTGGCGTGGCGCCGAGCGCACCGCGCGACGCACGGCCAGCTCGCGGTCCTCGACGATTCGCTCCGCGATGCGGCGGACCTCGGTCGTGAGCCACAGGTAGGCGGTCGAATCGAGCGTGTAGTCGGCCTCCGCGAACGCGTGGATGCGGCCATCGCGCTGGAGCGAGCTGATCTGCTCGAACTGGGCCAGCGACCCGCGCTGGTAGACGCCGAATGCCAGTCCACCGTTGGCTCGCACGACCGACCACGCAGGGACATCGGACGGGCCGTCGGCGATGTAGATCATGTGCTCGAATGGCACACGACGAAGATCCGCCGAGAGTGCCGAGTTGACGTGGATCTCGGGCCGCTTGTTCGTGCCCTTGTTGATTTCGAACAACGCGCGCGTCTTGCTGGTGTTGTCGATCTGGTATCCGAGGGCCGTGATCTCGCTGCTCGGAAAGAGCTGCCGCTGCTCGGGCCTGACGTAGCCAGGCGGGTGGTGCGCCTCGATGAACTCGCACGCCCACACGTCCTCCACGTATCGGCGAATGGCGCTGCCCTCGATCATGGGCCGCAGGCCGGTGCTGACCACGTAGTGCTCGAGCGTGACGTCCGCGCGCTGGAAGGCGGGCTCCTCCTGGACCGAATCGCGCAGCCTGGCAAGAAAGTCGGGCATCCCGGGGTGATAGGTCAGCTCGGCGCCGAGCTCGAGCAGCGTCGCATTCGACAGCCCCTTGAACACGCCTGCGCGGACGTACTCGAGGATGTGGTTGAGATACAGCGAGTCATCGGCGACACGCCGGGCGCCGTGGGCCAGGTAGAAGTCACCGAGCGCGTCGACCTCGTCCCAGAACGCACGTTCGTCCACCCCGTAGCGCGCGAACAGCGGCGACTGCATGTTGCCCGGGATGAGCGTCTTGTCGAAGTCCCAGACGACGGCAATCACCGTCTGGCTGAAGGGTCCTGCCATGCGACTCGATGTGCGGGCTGTCAACGGAGCGTGCAGTCTAGCCGTGCTCGTCAACGCTGCCTCATGGCCCAATGGTCCCGTGGAGGACGACAGCCTTGCCGACGAGAACTCCTCCGCGGATTCGTGGCCGGTCATTCAGCCGGCGGCAAGCTCCACGCCTGCGGCGAGCGCATCCGCGCGAAGCTCCGCGAGAGGCTCATCCGAGTCGGCGGATGCCTGGAGGAGGCCGATGACGCGCGATACCCCCAGTTCGGAATAGTCGGCCAGGAGGCCCTGACGTGCCGAGCCCGGCTCGCGCCAGTCGGGCATCCCCCACCAGGCATGGACCGATACGGCAAGACTGTCCGGGTCTCGCCCGATCTCCTCGCAGCGGGCACGGATGGTGGGCAGCGCCTCCCGCACCTCGTCCGGCGCGAGGCCGTCGAGGTTCAGCTCATCGGCGTAGCGTGCGGCGAGCCGCCACGTCACGTTCGGCCCATTGCCGCCGACCATGATCGGCATGCCGCTCTCCTGGATCGGCTTCGGCAGGTTGCGAGCATCCTTCACGCTGTGATTCTCACCGTCGTAGGTGGCGTGCGTCGTGCGGCCCGGCTCGAGCATGCGTGTCACGACCTCGAGCGCGTCGTGCAGCATGCCAAGGCGCTCGTTCGTCTCCGGAAAGCCATACCCATAGGCGAGCCACTCTTCCTCCTTCCAGCCGGCACCGATCCCGAGCTCGAATCGCCCACCGGAGATCGTATCGAGGGTCGAGGCCATTTTGGCCGTCAGCGCAGGGTTGCGGAAGCCATTGCAGATGACGATCTGACCCAGCCGAACGCGTTCGGTGAGCGCCGCCACGGCGGCGAGCGACGTGAATGACTCGAAGGTCAGCTCGTCGGTCGGCTTCGGCACGGTGTGGAAGTGATCGAACAGCCAGACCGACTCGAACCCGAGCCGATCGGCAAGCTGCGCGACCTCGACCGTGCGTGCCCACGCGCGCTGCGGCTCCCAGCCATCGTACTCACCCGTCCATCCCTGCGGAGCGATGACTCCCAGCTTCATGCTTCGTTCTCCCTGCGGAACCGGATCGCCCGCGGTCCCGACTCAACGGACGATCATCTGGGCACGTTCCGGGCCAACGCTGACGTGGGAGATCGGCACGGCGGCGAGCTCCTCCAGCCGCTCGACGTACGCACGCGCCGGTGCCGGCAGGTCGGACCAGGAGCGGCAGGCGGTCGTATCGGCCTGCCATCCTGGAAGCTCTTCGTACACCGCTTCCAGCCGCTCGTAGACCGACGTCGACGCGGGAACGGTGGTCATCTCGCGGCCATCCACCGGATCTCGATAGGCGTATCCGACACGGATGCGATCGAAGCCGTCGAGAACATCGAGCTTGGTGAGCGCGATGCTCGAGTATCCGGCCAGCCGCACACTGAATCGGACGGCCACGGCGTCGTACCAGCCACATCGTCGCGCCCGGCCCGTCGATGTGCCGTACTCCTCGCCGCGCTCGCGGAGTGCCTCGCCCTCGGCATCGGTGAGCTCCGTCGGGAGTGGCCCGGCGCCGACGGCCGTCGTGTACGCCTTGGCGACGCCGAGGACCTGGTCGATCGCCACCGCGGGCAGGCCGGCGCCGAGGCTCGCGCCGCCCGGGATCGGCGACGAGCTGGTCACGTAGGGGTAGATGCCCCAATCGAGGTCACGCATCGTGCCGAGCTGGCCCTCGAGCAGGACGCGGTCGCCACGATCCACTGCCGCGTTCACGAGGGCCTGTCCGTCCACGACATGTCCGGCGAGGCGTTCGCCCGCGCCGAGATAGTCGTCCATGATGCGTCCCTCGTCCGTCGCAGCCGCGATCTCATCGGCCAGCTCATCGGCAGCGGCCGGGTAGCCGGCGACCACGCGCCGGATGCGGGGCAGCGTTTCGGCAAGGCGGGCACGGAAGCCGTCGGGCTCGACCAGGTCGATGACCCGGATCCCGCGCCGGGCGACCTTGTCGACATAGGCTGGCCCGATGCCGCGCGACGTCGTTCCCAGCTTTGCAGCGCCGCGCTCACGCTCCTCGAGCTGATCGAGAAGGACGTGGTAGGGCATGACGAGGTGGGCTCGATCGCTGATGTACAGGTTTTCGCAGGCGAACCCCGCTGCCACGAGGCCGTCGAGCTCGCTGACCAGCGCTGGCGGATTGATGACCACGCCGTTGCCGAGGAGGTTGCGCGTGCGGGCGTAGAAGATGCCCGACGGGATCAGGTGAAGCTTGAAGTGCCCGTGCGGGTTGACCACGGTGTGCCCGGCGTTGTTGCCACCACCGTAGCGGATGACGAGGTCGGCCTCCTCTGCCAGGTAGTCGACCACTCTGCCCTTTCCCTCATCGCCCCATTGGGCGCCGACAACGGCGGTGACGGACATGGCGTGACGACGGCGACCTCAAGGTGCGTGGGACGCGGCCATCCTACCGCCGTCCGGATGGCTGCCCGCGCCGGATTCGACCGATATCTCGGTCTCGGCCAGGCGTTGTGGCTGCTCACGCGCGGCCATCACCCTGGGTGCCGTCCGGGATTTCGGTCACTCCCGGCCCGGGCGGCTGGCTTGGGCGGGCGTTGGCCGATCCATCGGATCCGGCCGCGCTCACGCGCGCGCAGAGCTCAGGCCCGAGCTCGCACCTTGTCAAAACAGTTCGAGCAGTAGACCGGTCGATCGTTGCGTGGCAGGAACGGCACGAGAGCCTGTCCTCCGCACTCCGCGCAGACGGCAGCGTGCATCTCCCGCTCGCCTCCGCCATTTCCACCTCCGCTCCCGATGCCCAGGGCGCGGTTCTGCTTTGCGATCGCCCGGCAGCTCTGGCAGCGCTGTGGCTCGTTCACCAGGCCCTTGCTGGCGTAGAACTCCTGCTCGCCCGCTGAGAACACGAAGTCCATGCCGCAGTCGCGACAGCGGATGGTCTTGTCGGCGTACACCCTTTCCAGTGCCTCCTGCTCTCGCACGCCCGGTCCGAATTGGACGGTCGCGGTCTGCGAGAGGGCCGTGATCTGCGTGGCAGCGAGGCGCGGATCGAGCAAACTCGGGCCAGACGTTGAGGACCGGTCGTTCCTAGCGCCCGAGTGTACACGGCTGTACAAGCCCTTTCGACGCTCGACCGCTTGCTCGTTCGAAGTCAGTAGGCGGAGATCTCTTCCCGCGCAGCGACGGTGTAGAAGCGGGTGTTCGCCTTGCGGAACTGGAGTGGCACCTCGCCGATGGGCCCGTTGCGGTGCTTGGCCACCTTCGCTTTGACGAGCTCGACCTCGGCATCCGGGTTCTGCTCACCATCGCGGTACAGGAAGATCACGACGTCCGAGTCCTGCTCGATGCTGCCTGACTCGCGGAGGTCGCTCAGCCGGGGCTCGGCGGTGCCGCGCTGCTCGACGCCGCGCGAGAGCTGCGAGAGGGCGACCACCGGGACCTTGAGCTCACGGGCGAGCTGCTTGAGCCCACGACTGATCTCGGAAACCTCTTGGACGCGGTTCGAATCCTTGTTCGAGATCGATGCCTGCATCAGCTGGAGATAGTCGACGATGACGAGGTCGAGTCCGTGCTGCTCGGCCTCGAGCCGACGCGCCTTGGTACGCAGCTCCATGACCGAGAGCGCGGGCGAGTCATCGATCCACATCGGCGCACTGGCCATGTCGTTCATGACCTGGGCGATCTTGCTCCAATCGGTCTCGTCCACGAAGCCGGTCTGGAGCGGGCGCGGGTTGATACCGGTCTCCGCGCTGAGCAGGCGCAGGGCAAGCTGCTCTCGGCTCATCTCGAGGCTGAAAACGGCAACCTTCTTGCGCTCGCGGACCGCGGCATGTTGGGCGATGTTGAGCGCCATCGAGGTCTTTCCGACCGAAGGACGGGCGGCCAGGATGATGAGGTCTGACGGCTGGAGGCCGCCGAGCAGCGCGTCGAGCTGGCCGAGGCCGGTTGGCACCCCGAGGATCTGGCCGCGGTGCTCGTGGAGATACTCGAGGCGATCGTACGCCTGGCCGAGAAGGATCGAGAGCGACTCGAAGCCGCCGTCGCTCCTGCGCTGGCTGATCTCGAACAGGATCGACTCGGCGCGGTCAATCGCCACCTCGGCGTCGTTGGCCTCCTCGTAGCCGACCGCCGCGATCTTGCCGGCGGCGCCGATGAGGTTGCGCAGGACCGCCTTGCGCTCGACGATGCGGCCATAGTGCTCGGCGTGAACGGCAGTGGGCACCGCGTTCATCAGCGACGTCAGATACGCGGGTCCGCCCACCGCCTCCAGCCGGTCGCGTCGGCGCAGCTCATCACCGAGGGTCACGAGGTCGATCGGCTCGCGCTGACCGTGCAGGGCGAGCATGGCCTCGTAGACGTCCGAGTGTTGAGCGCGATAGAAGTCCGCAGGCTTCAGGAAGTCGCCGACCTTGAGGATGGCGTCCGCGTCGATGAGGATCGAGCCCAGCACGCTCTGCTCGGCCTCGACCGCCTGCGGCGCCAGCCTGTCGATGTCGCTGCGGGCCGTGGTGAGGGTCATGACAGGCGAGACACGGGCACGGCGAGGCGGACTCCGATCGGTGGGTGAGGATTGCGCCCGGCCGGTCCGGGATGAATGAGGACCGTCGAGCACCGGGCGCATGGCCATCGTCGCAGCCGAGGCAAGTGGCTTTCCCACCGAACGATGCCGGATGGGTCGTCCGTTGGTGGATATCGCCCCTGCCGATGTGGAAAACAGGGTCTCATCGTGCGCGACGTGGACATGACTCGAACGTATGCTCGGTTCGTGACAACCGTCTGTCGCAATCGGCACATCGTCAGGTCAACGGGCATGCACCCGCACAGCGTGGCGCGGCGTCTGTTGCATGCATCGGCTCATCTGTTCGCCTCGAGGGCGACCCGACGCGCATGCATCGCCATCGGCCGGCGCCCGAGGGGTCAGGATTCGGCGACGACGCTCACGCTCAGGACAGCCTCCACGCCCGGCATCAGGCGCACGTCGATCTTGTAGTCACCGAGGGCCTTGATCGGCTCGCGCAGATGGAGCGCATGCCGATCCAGGGCGATGCCCTCGCGATTCACGAGCTCTCCGATCTGGTGCCCGGTCACGGCGCCGAAGAGGCGTCCGCGCTCGCCGGCCTTGACCGGTACCTCGAGCTTGAGCTCGCTGATCTTCGCGGCGGTCGCCTCGGCCTCGGCGCGCACGCCGCGGTCTCGCTCCTCGCGCTGATCCTTGTGGCGCTCCCAGTTCGCGATGGCTCCCCTGTCGGCGATCACAGCGGCACTGCTGGGCAGCAGGAAGTTTCGAGCGTAGCCGTCCTTGACGTCCTTCAGGTCTCCCTCGCGGCCGAGGCCCTTCACGTCGCGCTTCAGAATGACTCTCATTCGAGCTCCTTCGGTGCGGAGTGGTGGTGAGCGGTTCGTCGTCGCCGCCACGTGGCGAGGGCCCGCTTCAGCTCGTCAGGATCGCGCAGACGACCGTAACGGTCCAGCAGCTCCGGCAGGTCGTCCCTGATCCGATCGAATCGGTCGCCCATCAGGACGCGGAGGCGCGCAACGTCCCGATCCAGGTCGGCCGTACCGTTGCGGGCGCGTGCCGAGTGCTCGGCGCGCACTTCCGGCGGTGCGTTCTGGATGAAGAGATCGAGCACCAGCAGCAGCACGGTGAGGTCGTCCGCCTGGCCGAGAATCGGTATCACGTCCGGGATCAGGTCGACCGGCAGCACCACGTAGGCGAGGGCGGCCGCCAGCATGCCCTTGAGACCGATGGGCGTACGCGGATCGCGAACGAGCCCCCACACCATGCGGGCATAGGTCGGGAGCTTGACGACGAGGCGCGCCATGCGCAGGTAGCGCGACGACGAGGACAGATTCACTGGACAACTCCGGGTGTGGTCCGGGCGGGTGGAAATGATAACAGGGCAGGCGGTTGGCTTCGGTTTGACATTAGAACATGCGTTCTGCTACGGTGCTGTCCAATCCGATGAACGCACCGATGTGCGGAGGACACCTTGACCAGGCACGATGCAGAGCGACGACAGCGCATCCTCGACTGTATTGCGCAGACCGTGGAGGAACGCGGATACCCACCGTCGGTCCGCGAGATCGCCGATGCCGTCGGCCTCGCGTCGACGAGCGCTGTCCATCATCACCTGCTCGCCCTCGAGCGCGACGGTCTGCTCGAGCGCGGGACCCACTCCTCCAGGGCGTTGCGCCTGACCGCGCCGCGGCCGCAGGCGGCCGATCCGGCGAAGGTGACGCCGTTCCGGATGCCCGTCGAGCGTGACACCCTCACGCTGCCGGTGATGGGCGAGATCGCCGCCGGTCAGCCGATCGAGGCCTACGCAGATGCTTCCGAGACGCTCGCCGTCCCACGCTCGATGGAGGCGCGCGAGGACTCCTATGTCTTGCGGGTCCGCGGCAAGAGCATGATCGATGCGCTCATCGACGACGGTGACTTCGTCATCGTCCAGCCGCAGGCCACTGCCCGCGACGGCGACATCGTCGTCGCCCTGCTCGAGGACAACGGCGTCACGCTCAAGCGCTACTTCATGGAGAAGGACCGCATCCGGCTTCAGCCGGCGAACGCCGAGATGGAGCCAATCTACGCCACCGAGGTCCAGATCCAGGGCAAGGTGGTCGGCGTCATCCGCCGCCTCGCCTGATCAAAGCTGCATGGCGCCCATCACGGCGCGCGAGCTGAATCGCGCCACGCTGGCGCGCCAGGGCCTGCTCGAGCCGATGGCCACGGTGACCGCCGGTGAGGCGGTCAGGCGGTTTGGATCATTACAGGCCCAGCATCCGGAATGGCCGCCCGTGGCGCTGGCATCGCGCGCTGCTGATGCGGCGACCTGCGATCTCACGGGCGGATTGACCCGCCGCGAGATCGTACGCAGCTCGCTGATGCGGAACACGATCCACGTCATCGCCACCGGCGACCTGTGGCCCATGTTCGCGGTGTGCCAGCCTCTTCGCCTCAACCAGTGGCGGCTGCTCATGAAGGCCGATCCCATCGACTCCACGCTCGGCAGGCAGATGGCGGCCGCGCACCCCGCCGCCATCGCCGCGCTCCGCGAGCAACCTCGATCGTCGCTCGAGATCGACCGCCTCATGGGGGAGGAGCTCGGTCCTGGCACCACGTCCGTTTCGCGACCGGCTCGGCGCGAGCCGGAGGCGCGCGTGGTGGTTCGGGCGGCCTGGCGCCACTTCTCCGCATTCGTACCGCTCGTGCACGTGCCGCACGACGGAGAAGGCTACGGCCGATCCAGGTACGCACTCGCCGCCGATTGGATCGGAGAGCAGCGGCCACCGGTGGATGAGGCAGGAGCACGCGCGCACGTGGCTCGGCGGTACCTGGCCGCGTTCGGTCCTGCCAGCGTCGACGACCTCGTCGCGTACGTGGGGCGCGGCAAGGGCGGCATCGGGCCGTGGCGGCACGCGGTTGCGTCGCTCGCGGGCGAGCTGATCGAGCTCCGCGACGAAGCGGGACGCACGCTGTACGACATCGGTGACGCTCCGCGCCCCGACGCGGATGTTCCGGTTCCGCCGCGCCTGCTGGCTCGTTGGGACAGCCTCCTGTTGTCGCATGCCCCGAAGCATCGAGGCCGGATCATCGCCGACACGCACCGGCCGGCCGTATTCAGCAAGAATGCAGACGTGCTTCCGACGTTCCTGGTGGATGGAGTGGTCGCCGGCACATGGGAGCTGTCAAGGGCCCCCGATCGCATCGCGATCGAACTGCGACCGTTTGCCCGCCTCGCCCGCCCTGAGCGGTTCGCTCTCGAGTCGGAGGCGCAACGGGTCCTGGAGCTGCTTGCGCGCCACGCGTCGACACGTCAGATCGCGTTCGCACGCTGACGGCTCGGCAGGACCGGACGATGGTACGACGCCGACCGGACGCGCACCATGGCCAAGCGATGCGCACGATCATCCACGCCGATCTCGATGCCTTCTATGCCAGCGTCGAAGTGCTGGATGACCCTTCACTGAGGGGGAAACCCGTCATCGTCGGCGGCCGGCCCGACGAACGCGGGGTGGTGAGCGCGGCATCGTACGAGGCGCGCCGATACGGCGTTCAGTCCGCGATGCCGTTGCGCACCGCGGGACGGCGCTGCCCGCACGGCGTCTTTCTTCCGGGCCGGCCCGATCGATACCGCGAGGTGTCACGGCAGGTCATGGCCGTCGTTACCTCCTACACCCCGCTGGTCGAGCCGATCAGCCTGGACGAGGCATTCCTCGACGTGACCGCCAGCGCTGCGGCGTTCGGTGACGGACCGACCATTGCGCGCCGGATCAAGGAGCGCGTTCGCGACGAGATCGGGCTGGTGGTATCGGTCGGTGTCGCCACGAACAAGCTGTGCGCCAAGGTCGCCTCCGACCTGCGGAAGCCCGATGCGCTCGTGATCGTGGCGCCCGGCGACGAGGCCGGCTTCCTCGCACCGCTTCCCATCCGGCGACTCTGGGGTGTCGGGCCACAGGCACAGCAGGCGCTCGGCGACTATGGCGTCTCGACCATCGGCCAGCTGGCAGCCCTGGACCCGGCCACGCTCGAGCGTCGCTTTGGACGGCACGGCGCCGCCCTGGCATCTCGGGCTCGCGGCATCGACACGGCCCGGGTGGAGCCGCTGCAGACGCCGAAGAGCGTCGGACACGAGCACACATACGACGTTGACAGCGCTGATGCCGGCCGGCTCGAGGCAACCCTTCTCGACCTCGCTGAATCGGTCGCCAGCCGCCTGCGGCGCCATGACCTCGCGGCCGGTGCCGTGCAGCTGAAGCTCCGCTACGAGGGGTTCGAGACGCTGACTCGCCAGGCACCGCTGCCCTACCAGACCCGCGACACCGACCCACTGTTCGACACGGGCGTCGCGCTGCTGCGTCGCACGCTGGTCGCGGGTCGCGGCGTGCGGCTGATCGGCCTCACGGCGATCTCGCTCTCCGCCGCGCAGCAGCTCACCCTGTTCGGCGCGCCCGAACGCGAGGACCGCCTGGCGCGCTCCATCGATGCCGTGCGGGAACGATTCGGCGACGGCGCCATCACGCGCGCCCGACTGCTCGCCGAACGACCGCACCGACGCTTCGACTTCGGCGAGCGACCGCGAGTGAGCGCCGATGCGTCTGACGCGGGGGTTGACGAACCGAACAGGCGTTCGGTATAGTCTCCGTCTGAATCGAACGCCTGTTCGAGTGCCCGAGCAGGTTCCCCGCACCCAGGAGCAGACACATGGCACTCGTACAGATCTCCCCCATCGAAGCGCACGTCCGCTGGGATCGGCACGCCAAGCGCCCGTCCGAGGTGCGCTGGAACGGTCATCATCTCCGCGTCGTGCAGCTCGACGCAGTCCGCGACGAGCGATCCGCCTATCCGGCCGAGCGCGGCCCCCGCGTGACGTTCGTCCTGCGCACCACCGACGGTGGCCGGGCCTCCGTGGTCTACGACGGCCGACGCAGGCGCTGGTTCCTGGAGGCAGTCGAGCGCGCCGCCTGATCCGGCCCGCGACGCGCTTACAATCGGCCCGGCGTCGTCCGGGCCGATTCGCGCATCCGGCGGCCACCGCACCGAGGAACCGCCGCCGATGGATACGCGCATCCCCGAGATGACCGTTCGCACGCTGGTCGAGCGCCTGGCGACCAGTGATCCGGCACCGGGCGGGGGCAGCGCGGCCGCCGTGGCCGGCGCGATGGGGGCAGCGCTCGTCCAGATGGTCGTCGAGCTCACCATCGGCAGGCCCGCAGCGGAAGGTCATGAGGAGACGCTGGCGCAGATCCGGACGGCCGCCGCGGCATGGCAGTCGGAGCTGATCAACCTCGCGGAGCTCGACGCGAACGCCTATGACGCGGTGGTCCGCGCCCGGCGGCTGCCGCGGGACTCCGAGCTCGCGCGAAACGCCCGGAGCGTCCAGGTCGATGGCGCTGTGCGCGAGGCGACACGAATTCCACTCGCCACCGCCCAGGCGGCCTCGGCGGTGCTCGATCTCGCCGAGCAGGCCGCGCCGATCGGCAACCGTCATGCAATCAGCGACGTGGGTGTGGCCGGGCTGCTTGCCGTATCTGCGCTGCGCGGAGCCGCGCTGAACGTCCAGATCAACCTGCCCTATCTCACCTCTGACGAGGGCCTGCGCAACGAAGCGGCCGCCGAGATCGGCAGCCTCCTTGCGAACGCGGACGAGCGAGACATGGCGGTCCGACGCGCAGTCGCGGAGCGTTTTCGGTGACCGCTCGCCGGCTGGACGGGCGGGACCTCGCCTCCCATCTGCGGCGTGACCTTGAGCACCGCGTCGAGCGGCTGACGGATGGTGACCCCGACGCTTCGCCACGGCTCGCCATCCTCCGATCCGGATCGAGCGAAGCGGCGGCGCTCTATGCCGCCAGCCTGGAACGTGTCGCGCGGAGCGTTGGCGTGGCGCCGCTGCTCATGGCCGACGCTGCGGAATCGTTGCTGAAGGTCATCGGTCGCCTCAACGAGGATCCGCACGTGGCCGGCATCGTCGTCGCCCAGCCCCTCTCCGACGCGGCGCACGGCCGGCGCCTGGTCGAGCAGATCGACCCGGCGAAAGACGTCGACGGTGCGACGCCGACGAACGCGGGGTGGTTGGCGCGCGGGGAGCCGGCCTTCGTGCCGGCGACGGCGCTGGCCGTGATCGCCATCCTGGAGGCCTACGGCATCCCGCTCAGCGGCCGGCGCGCGGTGATCATCGGCCGCTCGGCGGTGGTCGGACGACCGGTTGCGTCATTGCTGGTCGCTCGCGACGCAACCGTGGTGATCTGTCACCGCTCGACGCGAAACCTCGCCCGCGAGACGCGGCGTGCCGAGATCCTGGTCGCCGCGGCCGGCGTCCCGGGCCTCGTGCGACCAGAGATGGTGAACCGTTCGTCAGTGATCATCGACTGTGGAATCAATGCCGTCGAGGCAGGGATCGTGGGAGACGTCGACTTCGCCACGGTTGCGCCGGTGGTTCGGGCCATCAGCCCGGTGCCGGGTGGAGTCGGCCCGGTGACTCCGATGATGGTCCTGCGTCAGACGGTGGAGTCTGCCGAACGAGCTGCGTCAGCGCGCCAGTAGGGATCGTTCAGCACGCCTCGCGCGTACGGGGAGAGCTCGGCCAGCGTCATGACGCTCGAATCATCGCGCGAACCTCGACGTGCATACAGCGACCGCAGCAGGCAGAGCCGCTCGAATCGTTGACGGTGTTCGTACGTGGCGGGCGTGTTCATCTCTGCATATTCCCCTGCACGACTGGCATCGCCTATCTGGCCGGTTACGGCGCCCAGGTCGGCGTCCGGACAAGCGTCCTGGATGCCCCGCTGGCCCATGTCGGCAAGATGTCATGGCATGGGTCAAATGACGGACGCGCTGACGTCATTTGGCGGATGACAATGACCACCTCGCCAAGGCCCATCGTGGGCAACAACGTGACACGACCGAGCGATGTTCGCACTCCATCGGCCCGGTCTCGACGTCAACGGCACTCGGCTGCCCGCCGATCGCCCCGAGACGGTCGGCTCAGCCAATCGAAGAGGAGACCCACATGACTGACCGGGAATTCGTCATTGAGCTTGAGGACGAGGCCGAAGGCCACTCCGGCCGAGGCATCGTCGAGACCGACGACGCCGCATGGCTGGAGCAGAAGCTCCGAAGCGACAGCGGCACCAAGCGGCTGCGCGTACTGCCCGACGATCGCGATGACACCGAGGGCCACGTCAGCGACATCCTCGTTCAGGTCATCCTCGAGGACGAGGACGACACCGAGGGCCACGCGATCGCGATCCACTTCCCGTCGCGTGCGGAGGCCGACGCCTTCCGCAGGCGCCTTCTGGTGACGGGCGTGCTCGTCGGCACGGTGGCGCTCGGCGCGGCTGGTGGCGTGGGGCTGTCGGCACTGCAGACCGGCGGAGATGCCACCGGGGCGAACGCCGCGGCGATCCAGGCCGACGCGAACTACCAGGCGGCTGCCGCCGCCGAGGCGGAGCGTCAGGGGGCGGCCGGCGCGGCGCTTCAGGCACAGGCCAATTATGAGGACGCCTCCGCGGCCGTCGCGGAGCGCCAGGCAGGTTCCGGTGCTGCGGCTCAGACCGGACCGCTGGACGCCCACGAGGCGCCGGCGTTCGAGGGCACGAACCTCAGCGCTGCCGACCAGGCATACGCCGATCGGCTCAGCGGACAGGCTGCAGGGACCCAGGTCGGACCGCTGGACGCCCACGAGGCGCCGGCGTTTCAGCAGTCGGCATCCTCGACGGATGCCGATCGCGACATCGGCATCATGGACGGCTCCGGTGCGAATGCGGCGACGCAGGTCGGACCGATGGACGCCCACGAGGCCCCCGCGTTTCAGCAGTCGGCAACCTCGACGGATGCCGATCGCGACATCGGCATCATGGACAGCTCCGGTGCGGATGCGGCGACGCAGGTCGGACCGATGGACGCCCACGAGGCGCCCGCCTTCCAGTCATCGACCACCGACGACGGCGAGAAGGTGCGCGGTACCGGTGGCCCGACGCCGCGGTGATGGCGCCGTGATGGACAGAGCGAACCGGAGGCCGGTCATTCCGGCCTCGGGTTCACCTATCTAGGAATGTCGTCTAGGGATTTGTCGCCAGCATCTCCTCGATCGGCACGGATCCATCGATGAAGCCGAGGCGAACCATCGTCTCGTAGCCCACTGCCCACGTCTCCTCGTCGATGGCACCATCGGCGAATCCATCGCCCTCCCAGAGCGCCACGGTGGCATCCAGGACGGAGCGCGCCACCTCGGGATCTTCGGCGATGGTCGGAACCGATGCCTCCGCCGCGGTGAAGCCGAGATCCGGATCGGCGATGACCGCCGCCTGCGCGGCCGCGGTTGCCTCGACGAATGCCCGGACCAGCTCAGGGTCCGCGGCCAGCAGGTCGTCACCCACGATCATCCCCGGCCCCGGGAGCGGAGCCACCTCGTCCACGGTGAGGAGACCAACCTCCGTCCCGCGCGCCTGCAGCCGCAGGGGCTCATTGTTCCGGAATCCGGTGATCAGGCGGACGTCACCATTCGAGAGGCCGTCGACCTGGTTGAACTGCGGGTACTCGCGGATCTCGACGTCATCCTCGCTCAGTCCGCCGGCCTCGAGCAGCGCGAGCAGCGCGTGCCAGGACGACCCGAACTTCCCCGGCGTGCCGATCGACATGCCGGCCAGGCCAGCCGGATCGGTCGGAATATCCGCGGCCTCGCCGATGACCGCGACGGGGAAACTCTGGTACAGCGTCGAGACATAGCGGATCGGGATGCCGGATGTCCGCGCGATCATCACATCGGTCGCATCGGCAACACCGAACTCGGCCTGGCCATCGGCGACGAGACGCTGGACGTCCGGCGCCGGATGATGCTCGATGCTGACATCGAGACCAGCATCGGCGTAGAACCCCTCGCGCTGGGCGACGTAGAACGGCGCGAACTGGACGTCCGGGCGATACCCGAGAGCGAGCGTGACGGTCCGGAGCTCGTCGGAGACGCCGGCGGAGCCGGGCGACTGGCCGCAGGCGGCCAGGAGAAGGGCGAGGGACGCGATGAGGATGCGCGACGGAGGCATCGGTCTTCCTTTCATTGGCTGAGGACGCGCCGTTCGACGAAGACGACCAGCCCGTAGAAAGCGAGGCCGACGATCGCGAGCATGGCGAGCGCGACGAACATGAGTGGGGTGTCGAAGAGCCCCTGGTTGGCGATGTTGATGAGCACGCCGAGCCCGATCGAGGCACCCGCCCATTCGGCGACCACCGCGCCGATGACGGCCAGCGTCACGCCGACGCGCAGGCCGCCGAAGATGACCGGGAGGGCGGACGGGATCTCCAGCACACGGGTGCGCTGCGGTGTCGTGGCGCCCAGGCTGCGAAGCATCTCGGTCAGCAACGGGTCGGTGGAGCGGATCCCGACCATGGTGGCGATGGCGATCGGGAAGAAGACGATGAGCGCACAGATGACGACGCGCGCCAGCAACCCGCCGCCGAACCAGATGTCGAGGAGCGGCGCCAGCGCCAGGATCGGGACCGCCTGCGCGGCCACGATGTAGGGCGACAGGACCCGCTCGATGAGCACGCTCTTGCCGAGCGCGATCCCTGTCAGCACGGCCGTCGTGGCGCCGACCGCGAAGCCGAGCACGATCTCGAGCAGTGTCACGACGGTGTGCTCCCACAGGATGCCGGAGCCGATCGCGCGCCAGGCGCGCTCGCCGACGACCTCTGGCGCGGGCAGGATGTACTCCGGGTACCCGCCGATGACAGTCGCCAGCTTCCAGATCACGATGAACGCCCCAAGGCTGAGCAGCGCGGCGGCGATGCGTTTCACGCGGCCCCCTCCTGCTCCGCCCACGGCCGCAGCTCGAGCGCGTGCACCGAGAGGAGCGCATCCCGCACCTCGGCGGCCAGCTCGGCAGCGCGTGGGTGACCCAGTAATTCGGTGGGTCGCGGGCGAGGCAGATCCACGTCCACGATGCGCGCCACGCGGCCCGGCCGCGGTGTCATGACGACCACCCGGTCGCCGAGGGCGATCGCCTCGCTGACGCTGTGGGTGACGAGGACCACCGTCCGGCGCTGGTCCAGCCACAGCCGCTGCAGCTCGCCGTCGAACGTCTCCCTGGTCAGGGCGTCGAGCGCGCTGAACGGCTCGTCGAGCAGGAGCACTGGCGGGTCGCCGATGAGCGCCCGGGCCAGCGCGGCGCGCTGCGCCATTCCACCCGAGAGCTCCCGCGGCAACAGGCTCGCGGCACCCGCGAGGCCGAGCCGGTCGAGGGCGCGTGCCGCGCGCTTGCGCCGCTCGCCCGACGGAGCGCCGGACAGCTCGAGCGGAAGGGCGACATTCTCGAGCGTCGAGCGCCACGGCACCAGCCTCGGCTGCTGGAAGGCGAGTCCGACCCTCCCGTCACCTGGCAGCGGTGCTCGCCCATCCACCGAGACGGCACCCGTCGTCGGCGAGAGCAGGCCGGCCACGAGCCTCAGCAGGGTGCTCTTGCCGCATCCGTTCGGCCCGATGATGACCGTGAATGAGCCGGCCTCGATCTCCAGGCTGCAGCCGGACAGGGCCTCGACGCCGCCGCCCCGCGCGCCGAAGCGCACGCCGACGTCGTCGATCCTGACGTCGAGGCCGGCGAGTGCGGTCGGCTGCAAGCTCATCGTGCTCCCGTGCTGGCGTTGTCATCGCGCACGGGGCATCGCCACCGCCTCCGCCGAGGCGCGGCGGAGTGCGTGGCCGTCTTCTCCCTTCCGGACTGTGACCGTCGGCCCTGTCTACCCCGGCGCTGCGCCGGGGGTCAGGTCAGCCGCATCAATGCCTGATCGATGCGGTTCGCGGGCTGGCTCGGTCTCGAGCCGACCGCCGGTGGGGACTTTCACCCCGCCCCGAAGACGATGGATGGTTCGATTGGCCCGATCGTGGCACGCGCCGCGGTGGCGGTCAACTCCCTGCCGCCGTTCGTCGTGCATCAGTTTGGGGTACGACGCCCGACCGCCACAACCACCGGAACACGAGCGAGGCTGCTGCGACGCCGAGTGCGGTCGGGGTGCTCGGGACCGGCAGTACCTCGCGTTCCATCGAGGCCACAGCGCCGGAGGTCGATGGGAGGCGCGACTCTCGCGATTCACGACCACGGCACGCGCCTGACCTGCGCCCGGGGGCGGGGGCTTACGCGTGGTGGTTTCGCCAGACCGCGAGAATCGCGCCCGAGACGGACCTCGGGCGTCCAGGTCTACATAGATCGCGACGCGGACGGTCAGGCCATCGAAGAGTGTCGGCGACGGCGTCTGCCCCACCACCATCGGCCGACGAAGAGCACGACCAACCCGATGACGACGGCGTAGATCACGTACTCGTATGGCTTCATGGCCGCTGAGATCTCGGGATAGTTGTCGCCGACAACAAGGCCGGCATAGATGAGGGCCGCGTTCCATGGCAGGGATCCGAGGGTGCTGAAGAGGACGAACCGCCCCAGCGGCATGCGGGCGATGCCGGCTGGATAGCTGACGAAGGTGCGCACCAGCGGCACCATGCGGCCGAGGAAGACTGCCCACGATCCCCAGCGCTCGAACCATCGGTCCGCCAGGTCGAGGTCGGACGCGCCGATGCCGACGTAGCGGCCGTATCGGTCCAAAATCGGTCGGCCGCCCCAGGCGCCGATCGCGTAGCCCACCAGCGCGCCGACGATGCTTCCCACCGTCGCGAGCGTCACCGCCAGCGGGATGTTCCACGGGAGACCGGTCAACGGCTCGACGACGGATGGATCAGCGACCGATTGGCTCACCTTCCAGCCGGCCATCGGCAGGATCACCTCGGACGGGATGGGTGCCACGATCGTCTCGAGCGCAACGGCCGCGGCTACGCCCACGTACCCGACCGCGTCGTACATCTGGAGGATGAACGGGATCACCTCGTGGTCGATGAAGTCGAGCAGTGCTCAGCCCTCGGTCGACGTGCGGCGCGGAACGGCCACCCGCCGGCCCCGGGGATGGGTCGCGGCCTCAGCCAGCTCTCGCGCGCGTGCCCGCTCGTCGACGCCGAGGACGTGGACCGCCACCAGGATGGCCAGCAGGGAGCCGCCGGCCATCCACCCGCCGAGCACGTCCATCGGGTAGTGCGCACCGAGGTAGATTCGGGTGGCACTGATCGCCCCGATGGCGATGGCGGCAACCACGTACGCGACCATGCCCTGGCGGTGGTCGTGGGCGAGTCGCGCCACGCAGAACGCAGCGATGCCGTACAGGACGGTCGCACGCAGTGCGTGCCCGGCCGGGAAGTCGGCGATGTCGTCGAGGCCGACGTCGTTGACGTTGAAGATGGCGCTGACGAGCCCCGGCAGGCTGATCGCCTCGGACGAGGTGAAGTACTTGAGCGCCCACTCCATCGGGAAGCAGAGCGTGCCGAGGGCGAGAAGGAGCGCGAGGTCGCGGCGCCCGTTCGCCAGGGCGAGGAGCCCCAGGGCCGCGAACACGAGCGCCACGAACCATCCGCTGCCCAGCGCGCTGATGCCGATGATCATGAGCTCGACCGGAGGAAGGTTGGCCTCGACCCATCCATGCACCGCCGGGACGAGGGTCGACATCATCCACTCCTCCGGAGCCGTGTAGATCGTGGTCCGCTTGAGCATGATGAGCCAGAAGAGGCCGGGCAGCGCGATCACGGCCAGCAGGAATGCGGCGGCGGGGCTCGGGACGGCGCCACCAAGGCGGTACGCTGCCTCGTCGCTGACCACGAGGCGGCTCATGGGATCCGGCAGCCGTCGCACGGTGCGTAGTATAGGGATCGATGCCGCCCCTTCCGCTGTCCGGCCGGGACCTGACCATCGAGAACGTGATCGAGGTGGCGCGCGGGCGACGAGCTGTTTCCCTCGACCCTGACGCCGCTCACCGAATGCGCGAATCGCGCCAGGTCATCGAGCGCCTCGTTGCCGACGGCGCCACCGTGTATGGCGTCACCACAGGCTTCGGGGACCTCGCCGACGTGCGGATCGAGCCCGCGCAGACAGCCGAGCTGCAGCGCAACCTGGTGCGGTCGCATGCCGCCGGCGTCGGAGATCCGCTGCCGGACGACGTGGTGCGTGCGATGCTGGTCCTGCGCGCCAACACGCTCGCGGTCGGGCTGTCCGGCGTGCGCGTCGAGGTGGCCGAGCTCTTGGCAGGGATGCTCAACGCGGCCATCCATCCGGTGGTTCCTTCGCGTGGCAGCCTGGGAGCATCGGGTGACCTGGCACCGCTTGCCCACCTTGCCCTCGTCCTCATCGGCGAAGGAGAGGCAACCGTCGACGGCGCCGGACCGGGCTCGGGAGCCGATGCCCTCGCGCGGGCGAGCCTTGCGCCACTCGCGCTCCAGGCCAAGGAGGGCCTGGCCCTGCTGAACGGCACGCAGCTCATGGCCGGCATCGGCGCGCTGGCGCACCACGACGCGCTCCGCCTGGCGATCACGGCCGACGTGGTCGGTGCCATGAGCCTCGAAGCCATGCTCGGGACGGGCGCGGCCTTCGCAGCATCACTGGTTGCCGCGCGGCCACATCCTGGCCAGGTCGCCTCGGCGGCACACCTTCGAGCGCTTCTCGCTCAGAGCGAGATCGGCGACTCACACGCCGAGAGCGACCACCGCGTGCAGGACGCGTACAGCCTGCGCTGCATGCCGCAGGTTCACGGCGCGGCGCGTGACGCGCTGCGCGAGCTCGAGCGCGTGCTGAACGTCGAGATCAACGCGGCCACCGACAACCCGCTCGTGTTCCCGAGTGGCGAGGTGATCAGTGGCGGCAACTTCCACGGTGAGCCGCTCGCGCTCGCCCTCGACTACGCGACGCTCGCCGTCGCGGAGGTGGCGTCGATCTCCGAACGACGCACGGCTCGACTGGTGGATGCGCATCTCTCCGGCCTGCCAGCGTTCCTGGCCGAGGATCCCGGCGTCGAGAGCGGGCTGATGATCGCGCACTACACCGCGGCGGCGCTTGTGAACGAGCTCCAGACGCTCGCGCATCCGTCATCGGTGGACACGATCCCCACCAGCGCAAACCAGGAGGACCACGTCAGCATGGGTGCCACCTCGGCGCTCCACCTGCGCGACGCCATCGACCGGGCCGAGCAGGTGCTGGCCATCGAGGCGCTCTGCGCCGCCCAGGGCCTCGACTTCCGTGCGCCGCTCCGGCCCGGCAACGGCGTCGCCCGCGCGCATGCCATCGTCAGATCCCGTGTCCCGCACCTTGACGCCGACCGATCGCCGGCGCCGGACATCGGGCTCGTACGGGACCTGGTCCACTCCGGCGAGCTGCTGGCGAACGGTGCAACGCAGGAAGCCCATGCCTGAGATGACCTTCGAGCTCGTCGACGAGGTTACCTTCGACGACATCCCGGACCCCGCCCAGCCTCGTGCGCGCTGCCGGACCTGCGACTACTGGGAACGGATCGATGGCGGCCGTGATGCCCCCGAGGACGATGCTCGTGATGCGAACGCGCAGGCAACCCTCAAGCGCCATCGGCTCCTGGCCGGGGCAGAGGTCTCCGGCTCGTACGCCATGGTCGCCTACCGCACCGATGCGGTGCAGCGCACGGCCATCGGCTATGCGCAGTTCGGACCGCTCAGCGCCTACCCAAGAGCCCAGTCGATCCGGGACCGCTACCCACAGCTCCCCGAATCACCTGCCCCCTGGGTGATCACCTGCCTCCAGGTCAGCGGCGAGGTCGACGACCGGTCAACGATCGGGATCGAGCTCCTGGAGGCCGTGTGCAACGAGCTCGACGGACGCGGCATCACCGCCGTCGAGGCATATCCGGAACGCGTCGACGACGCGTGGCGTCCGTCCCCCGGCCCGGCAACGGTCTACGAGGCTTCCGCCTTCGAGCGGGCCGCCGGCGACGAGCGCTTTCCGGTCTACCGGCGTGAGCTCACCGGCGAGACCGATGCGGACGCGTGGTCCGGCCTCCTCCGCGCCAGCCGGCCGGACGACGAAGATGATGATTGGCCGCTGCCGATGCCACCGAAGCGCGATCCCGATGATCTCTTTCGCCTCCCGCCCGAGAAGCCGAAGCGACCGAATCCGTTCGGCGACGACTGAGCCTGCAGCAATCGCGCGCCGTATCATCCCGGCTTGACATAGGAGGAGCGCATGACGAGCGTCGCCGCCGAGAGCGGTCCCCGAACCGTGCGAGCACCGCGCGGCGTCGAGCTCTCCTGCAAGGGCTGGCAGCAGGAAGCCGCCCTGCGGATGCTCATGAACAACCTCGACCCAGACGTGGCCGAGGATCCGGACCACCTCGTCGTGTACGGGGGGACGGGGCGGGCGGCTCGCTCGTGGGACGCCTTCGACGCCATCGTCGGCGAGCTTCGGCGTCTCGAGAACGACGAGACCCTGCTGGTCGGATCCGGCAAGCCGGTCGGCGTCTTCCGGACCACGACGGATGCGCCACGCGTCCTCATCGCCAACGCGAACCTCGTGCCGCACTGGGCGACCTGGGAGCAGTTCCGCGAGCTCGAACGCGCCGGTCTGACGATGTACGGACAGATGACTGCCGGCTCATGGATCTACATCGCCACCCAGGGAATCATCCAGGGCACCTACGAGACGTTCGGCGAGGTCGCACGCCAGCACTTCGGGGGGTCGCTGCGCGCGACTGCCACGCTCACAGCGGGACTTGGCGGAATGGGCGGCGCGCAGCCGTTGGCCGTCACCATGAACGAGGGCGCGTGCCTCGTCATCGAGGTCGATGAGGCACGCGCTCGGCGACGCCTCGACGCCGGCTACGTGGACGAGCTTACCGGCGACATCGACGAAGCCACCGCGCTCGTTGACCGATGGCGTGGCGCCGGCGACGCCCGCAGCGTCGCGCTGATCGGCAACGCCGCCGATCTGCTCCCGGTGCTGGTGGCGCGGGGCTGGCGACCGGACGTGGTGACGGACCAGACGAGCGCGCACGACCCGTTGGGCGGCTACGTGCCGGGGAGCATCGGTCTCGGTCAGGCGCTCGCCATGCGTGATGCTGATCCCGACGAGTACGTCCGCCGCGCGAAGTCCTCGATGGCCGACCACGTGCGCGCCATGCTCGCCTTCCGGGAGGCGGGCGCCATCACCTTCGACTATGGCAACAACATCCGCGCGCACGCCAGGGAGGCCGGCGTGGAGAACGCCTTCGACTTCCCCGGCTTCGTGCCGGCATTCATTCGCCCACTCTTCTGCGAAGGGCGCGGACCGTTCCGGGTGGCTGCCCTATCCGGCGACCCGGGCGACATCGCGCGCATCGATCGCGCGTTGGCCGAGCTCTTCCCGGCCGATGAGGGCCTCCAGCGCTGGCTGCACCTGGCGGCCGAGAAGGTGCCGGTCCAGGGTCTGCCGGCGCGGATCTGCTGGCTCGGCTATGGCGAGCGGGCGAAGGCCGGCGCCGCCATCAACGCGCTGGTGGCGTCCGGCGAGGTGACCGCACCGATCGTCATCGGCCGCGACCATCTCGACGCAGGCTCCGTTGCCTCGCCGTATCGCGAGACGGAAGCCATGCGGGACGGGTCCGACGCGATCGCCGACTGGCCGATCCTCAACGCGCTCGTCAACACGGCAGCTGGCGCCACCTGGGTCAGCTTCCACCATGGCGGCGGCGTGGGGATCGGCTACTCGCTGCATGCCGGCATGGTGGTCGTCGCCGACGGGACTCCCGAGGCAGGCGCGCGCCTCGAGCGTGTCCTCACCTCCGATCCCGGGATGGGCGTCATCCGCCACGCCGATGCCGGCTACGAACGTGCCATCGAGGTGGCCGCCGAGCGGGGTGTGCGGATCCCGATGCAGCGCGGGGACTGATCGCCGGTGGCGCGACGCGCGGCGAATGAGCCGCTGCCCGGAGCCCCGGACCCGTGGGCGGCGTCCGAGCCGCCGGCCTTCCGCGGCCGTCCGCCCTACCTGATGAGCGAGATGATCGCCGCGGAGCCGGCGCTCGCCGGGCGCCTCATGCTTCGGCTGGCGGAGGACGACGCCGTCGAACAGCTGGTCCGCGCCATCCACGAAGCAGCGTCCGCCGGGCGTCCGATGCAGGCAACTGGCTGCGGCACCTCCGAGCACGCCGCCATGGGAATCGCGGTCATGCTCTCCGAGGCGCTCGGCCTTCCAGCGGGCCACGAGGTGCGCTCGATTCCGGCACTCGAGGCGCTGTCACGGCCGCTCGCCGATGGGCTGCTGATCGGCGTCTCGCACGAGGGCGGCACCGAGACCACCAACGCGGCGCTGCGGGCGGCGCAGGACGCCGGTGCTCGCACGGCACTGATCACCGTGAGCGGCGATTCTCCCGGAGCCGAGATCGCCGATCTCGTGGTTCGAACCGAGGAGCAGGATCAGAGCTGGTGCCACACCGTCGGCTACCTGTCGCCGCTCCTGGTGGGGGTGACGCTCGCCGCGCGACTGGCGCGTGCTGGGATCGATGCCCTGGCGATCCGCGCGCTCCTCGACGTGGCCAACGACCCGCATGCCGCGGCTGCAACCGCCTCAGAGTTGGCGGGCAGCGATCGGCTCATCGTCGCCGCTGCCGGTGCCGACTTCATCTCGGCGCGCGAGCTTGCGCTCAAGGTGGCGGAGGGCGCGCGGATGCCGGCCATGGCCCTCGAGCTCGAGACGGTGATGCACGGGCACCTCGCGGCCGCCACGCGTTGGACAGGGCTCGTGCTCCTGCTCACGCAGCCCGAGCAGCCGGATGGACCGATTCGTCAACGGGGCACCCGGCTCCTCGCTGCCGCGAGCGCGCTGAAGGTTCCGGCCGCCGCCATCCTCTCGGCCGAGATCGCGACATCCATTGCGGCCGAGGGCACGCCCGCCGGGAGGATCGTCCTGCCGAAGGTGGGAAGGATCAAGGGCGTCGCCGGCTCGCTCCTCGGATCCGCGCTCGCTCTCCAGCTGCTGACCGAGCGCCTCGCGCGCGCGCGCGGCGTGAACCCCGATACGCTCGGCCGCGAGGATCGCGCGCAGGCCGCCGCACACGAGGAACCGGCACGCAGTGCGTCGCTCCCGTGAAGTCGCTCACGAGCCCAGCGCACGCGGCGCGCCGTCAACCGCGCAGGAGCCTGAAAAGGCGGACGTAGAAGCGCAGGTTGTGCAGCGTCGCGAGGCGCTCCGCCGACAGGTCGCCGACCTTGAACAGGTGATGGAGGTAGGCAGCCGAGTGGCGTGAGCAGACGAGGCAGTCACACCCCTCCTCGACCGGCTCGTGGTCGGTCCGGTATTGGGGGTCATGGATGCGGACCGCGCGGTAGAAGTGATCGCCGGGGGACGGCCGTCGATCCATCCAGCCCTCTCGGAAGGCGTACAGCCGTCCGTGGCGCCCGTCGCGGGTCGGGAGGGCGCAGTCGAAGATCGAGTAGCCCAGCGAGAAGGCGTTGACGACGTGATCGGGCCGACCGATCCCGAGCGCGTGCTTGGGAGCATCGGGTGGCAGCGACTCGGCCACCCAGCGCAATGGATCGGACAGGAGGGAGCCATCGGCCTCGAGCGGCCAGCCGCCGAAGCCGTACCCGTCGAAACCGATTTCGGCCAGGGCACGCGCGCACTGCCGCCGCAGTGCCTCGGATCCACCACCCTGGACGACGGCGACGATCCGCGGCGGGTCAGGGTCGCGACGCTCCGCGAGCTGGCGATCAAACGCTTCGCGGCAGCGCATCGCCCACCGGACCGTCCGCTCGACCGAACGCTCCTGCTCGGACTCGGGAGCGTCCGCATCGGTGCAGTCGTCCAGGCAGACCGCGATGTCGCTGCCGAGCTGGAACTGGAGCCCGATGATCCGTTCGGGACTCAGGTTCCACTTCTGGCCCGTGGACGGCTCCCGGAAGATGACCTCGTTGTCGCGGATCACGCCGCGGTTCGGGTCCTGGCGGATGAGGCTCCACACCTGGAATCCGCCGGAGTCGCTCAGGATCGGTCCATTCCAGTCCATGAACCGATGGATCCCGCCGGCGGCCTGCACCACTCGCGCGCCCGGACGCCGGAGGAGGTGGAAGGCGTTCACGACCACGCCCTCGATGCCGATCCCGCGCAGATCCTCAGCGCTCACACCACGCACGCCGGCCCGCGTCGCATCGGGCAGGAAGGTGGGCACCGGCAGCGTGCCGCGCCGCGTGACGATCGGCTCAGCCATGCAGCGTCAGCACGAAGACGAGCTCATTCGGGACCGATGCCTCCGCCACCTCACGGACCCGTCCGACATCCGCACCCAGCCGCTCCAACCGCTCGCGGTACGTGCGCTCCATCCCACTTCCTCGCCCGCCGAGGGATCGTTTCGGGAAGCTGACCACCGCGTGCCTGACACGGAGCGCGCCGAGCATGCGCGCCGCGGCCGCCCGGTCCTGGCGATCGATCGTCGTCACGAGCTTGAGCAGGAGGGCGACATCCGCGGCGTCTGTCGGAGTCGTCCCCACCACGTCGCGGACGTCGACCCGATGCGGCTGTCCCACCAGTTCGAGAAAGGATGAGACCGTGCCCAGGGGCCTCCGGTCGACATCGGACGCAAGGTAGTTGGCGTCGGGACCGATCCCCATCCACGGCAGGCTGAGCGGGTTGAGCCCACAGCCGAGGTCCATGAGGCTACCCGGCTCGCCCGTCAGCGACCAGATGCCGTCGTAGAAGGCGTCCAGGTGCTCGACGCGCTCGCGTGTCGATGCGTGAGCGCGAAGTGCATCGGCGCAGGCCCGCCGAAATGCTGGGTCGGCAAGATCGCCGGACCACGCGGCGGCGAGCGCATCCGGCTGCGCCGTGCCGCGAAAGGCGCCCACCGCCTGGTGCAGCCGGCGCTTCACTCGCTTCACCGCTTCGTCGGTGCTGCGGGCGTTGGGCAGCTCCTCCCCGGCCAGGCGGGCCACCAACGAGCGATCGACATCGCGGTAGCGCGATGAGCGGAGCACGCGCTCCACGATCTCCGCGCTCATCGGTCTCGAAGCCGCAGCACGAGCGCATACGCGTCGCGCTTCGAGAGGCCATGGCGCTGCCTCAGCAGCTCCTGGACGGCACGCGCGGACGTATCGGCCTCGAGCAGGAGCACGGCATCAGCCGTGGCATCCTCGGTCACGCCCGATCGTTCGACCGCGCCGCCGATGAGGAGCGTGCACTCGCCGCGCACCGGTCCCTCAGCCTCCAGCTCGGAGATCAGCTCGGAGAGCGGTCCGCGCTGGTATCGCTCGTGCGGCTTGGTGATGCTGCGCGCCAGGCAGGCATCCCGGTCGCCGAGCGTGGCGAGCGCGTCGCGAAGCGCATCGGTCAGGCGCCCTGGAGCTTCGAAGCCGATCAACGTTGCCTCGTCGCCGCGCACGTGCTCGAAGATCGCGCGCCGGGCAGCCGCCGTGCGCGGCAGGAAGCCGAGGAAGCGGAATGGGTGAGGCGGCAATCCCGACGCTGCGAGTGCCGTGGTCACTGCCGATGCGCCGGGCAGGCTGGTGACCCTGACCCGTGCCTCGATCGTCGCGCGTACGAGACGATATCCGGGATCGCTGATGAGCGGCGTGCCCGCGTCACTGACGAGGGCCACGTCGGCTCCGGCTTTCAGCGTCGCAAGGAGCTCCGGAGTGCGCGACTTCTCGTTGTGATCGTGATAGCTGACGGCCCGCGTCTCGATGCCGTGGTGCCGTGCCAGTGTCGCGAAGTGGCGCGTGTCCTCCGCCGCGACGACCTCCACGGCTCGCAGCGTCTCAAGCGCCCGGGCGCTCAGGTCGTCCGGGTTGCCGATCGGTACCGCGACGATGAACAGGGTGCCGTTCATGCATCGTCTCGCACGTACACCGCGCCCGCCCACTCGACGCAGCTCAGTCGACGGAGCGCCAGCGTCCAGCTCGGTTCCGGATCTCCCGGCGCCTGCTGCACCACGAGAAGGAGGTGATCGTCGCGACGAACAATCGCCGATGCGTTGAGGATGGTGGTGACCGGCATCTCGCTCGGAGCGTAGCAGGGCCTCACGGGCCGTTCATTGCCGGCGCGGGTGCACATTGCCGAACTGCGGTCGTGACTCGAACAATGCTCGCGCTGGTGAGCGTTGCCGGCCCCTCACGCCGGTGACGGAACGTCCTTGAGCGTGACGGGCGACCCATTGGGTCTGATTCTCTGTCCAGTGCTCACTGAAGTGATCATTGTTCCAACCAGTCGCACGTGGGGCACGCAAGGCTCGTTCCGGCGATCATCGTCGATCGTCGCCGCCTGGCGCCGCCCGGCACAAAGGCCGCCGGCTCAACGACCCAACTCGCTACGATCAACCGCGTGCCGGGATTGATCGAGTGCGTGCCGAACTTCAGCGAGGGGCGCCGCGACGAGGTCGTCGAGCAGATCGTGCGCGCGATCGGCCAGATCGAGGGCGTGACGGTTCTCGATCACACCCGTGACGAGACCCACAACCGCAGCGTCGTCACGTTCGCCGGCAGCGCCGAGCCGGTCGTCCGGGCGGCGACGGCGGCGGTCGGCCGGGCGCTCGAGCTGATCGACATGGAGCAGCACCTGGGCGCGCATCCTCGCATCGGCGCCGTGGACGTCATCCCCTTCGTCCCGCTGGGCACCACCCGGATCGAAGAGTGCGTTGACCTGGCGCGCAGGTTCGGCGAGCAGATCGCGACGCGCTTCGAGATCCCCGTCTACCTGTATGGCGATGCGGCACTGCGCCCGGATCGCCGGCGGCTGGCCGACGTCCGACGCGGCCAGTACGAGGTGATCCGCGATGAGATCGGCACGAACCCGATGCGAGCTCCAGACTTCGGCCCGCTCAAGACGCACCCTCGTGGCGGTGCCGTGGCGGTCGGAGCGCGGAAGCCGCTGATTGCCTTCAACATCAACCTGCGCACCGATGAGCTCGCCACCGCCATCAAGATCGCGAGCGCGATCCGGGAGAGCTCGGGCGGCATGCCGGCGGTCCAGGCCATGGGAGTCCTGCTCGAGAACCCTGGCGTGCGCCCCATGGCGCAGGTCAGCACCAACCTGGTGGACTGGGAGCGCACCGGCATCGCTTCCGTCGTGCGCGAGGTACGGCGGCTCGCACAGGAGGCCGGAACGGATGTTGACCATTGCGAGCTCATCGGTCTGGCCCCGACCGGCGCGCTGCTCGAGGTGGCGGCCGACACCCTGGGGCTGGCCGACTTCAGCGCGGACCAGGCGCTCGAGCTGCGCCTCGCTCGCGACCGTTAGCCTGCGGTGCCAGCCGGCACCGGAATCCGCGCGATCTGGCAGATGCCTTGCAAGGCTCATCAAGGGAGACCTGGTAACACAGCCACAGCGAGAGACGTCGACACACCGATGATGCCCAGCACACGGCCAGCCGCACGCAGCCGCCCGAACCGAGTCCTCGTTGCCCTTGCGGCCGCATGGATGGTCCTGTCCCTGGCCATCGGAGGCGCCGTTCAGGCCGACGCGAGCCCCGAGGTTCGCCCAGGTCCCGCCGTCGCAGGGTCGAGCCAGGACTGACGACCGGCCGCTCGGCGTCGAGGCGCTAGACTCGACGCCCCATGAGCCTTCGAGCCGATCTCACCCGTGCCATCGTCGAGGCGCGTGACCGCGCCATCGAGGGCGGCGAGCTGACGGTCGCCGAGGGCGCGCAGCTCCCCGCTGTTGGCCTCGAGCGTCCCGCCAAGCCGGAACACGGCGACTGGGCGAGCAACGTGGCCATGCAGCTCGCCCCCCTCGTCCGCGCCGCGCCAATCCGCATCGCCGAGACGATCGTCGCGCGCCTCGATCAGCCAGCGTCCATCGCGAAGGTTTCGATTGCGCCGCCGGGATTTGTCAACCTTCACCTGGACGCTGGATGGGTGGCAGCACAGGCAGGCCCGATCCGCGCGGCCGGATCGACCTACGGCCACAACACCGTTGATGAGCCGCGCCGCATCAACGTCGAGTTCGTCAGTGCCAATCCAACCGGCCCCCTCCATGTCGGCAATGCTCGCGGGGCGTTCGTTGGTGACGTGCTGTCTCGGGTCCTTGGCGCGGTCGGCCACCATGTCGAGCGGGAGTACTACTTCAATGATTTCGGGGCCCAGGTCATCAACCTGGGCCACTCCGTCCTCGCGCGTCGAGATGCGACGGAGCTTCCCGATGACGGCTATCGAGGCGAGTACGTGGAGGCACTTGCCGCGGAGCTTCCCGACGACGTCGCCGCACGGGCTGCGGAGCAGCCCGGCGAGGCCGGACGGGTCGTCGGCGCGTGGGCCACCGAGCGCGTGCGTGCCGGCATCGAGGCCAGTCTTGCGCGACTGGGCGTCGAGTTCGACGTGTGGAAAGAGGAGTCGTCGCTGCACGACGGCGGATGGGTGGAGCGGGCAGTGGGGCAGCTGCGCGCCAGCGGCCACGTGTTCGAGGATGATGGCGCGACCTGGTTCAGGTCCACAGCCTTCGGCGACGACAAGGACCGCGTGATCTATCGGTCCAATGGTCTGCCCACCTACTTTGCGTCCGATATCGGCTATGTCACCGAGAAGCTCAGCCGTGGCTTCCACGAGCTCATCTACATCTGGGGCGCCGATCACCACGGCACGGTCGCCCGCGTCCGCAACGCAGCCGAGGCGATGGGCTTCGACCGCGAGGCGGTGCGGATGTTGCTGATCGCCTGGGTCCGATTCGTCCGCGACGGCGTCGAGATCCCGATGAGCAAGCGGTCCGGCGAGTTCATCACCCTCGACGACGTGCTCAACGAGGTCGGCGTCGACGCGGCGCGCTGGTACTTCAGCTCGCGCGCGTACACGACCGGCATCGACTTCGACCTGGAGCTGGCGAAGAAGCAGAGCAACGAGAACCCCGTCTACTACGTGCAGTACGCGCACGCGCGGGCCTCGTCGATCCTCCGTCACGCCGCCGATGCCGGAGTCACGCCCGACGCCTCGCGCACTGCCGAGCTGCTCCGGCATCCGGCCGAACAGGCGCTCCTGCGCCAGCTGCTCGACTTCCCCGATGCGCTGGCCACCGCCGCCGAGCGTCGCGAGACCCACGAGGTGCCACGCTTCTGCTACGAGCTGGCGAGCGCCTTCTCCGCGTTCTATCGCGATTGCAAGGTGCTCACCGAGGATGAGCCGCTCTCGGCTGCGCGACTGGCGCTGGTGCACGCCACCCGTTCGGTCCTCGCCAACGGCCTTGATCTTCTTGGGATCTCAGCCCCGGACTCCATGTAACTTCGGCCGTCATCGCAATCGAACGAGTCGCGCGCAATGACTCAGTCCGCGGCGTTCACCGTCTGAGCCAGCAGCTCATCGGTCGAAGCGTGAGCGACGAGGATCTCGCCATTGGGCAGCTCCGTGACGGAGGCCGGAAAGTCCAGCCCGTCCACCACGGTTCCGTAGGCGGCAAGGAACTCGTTCGCGTCGGCCGGGGAGTCCCAGGCCAGTCGCCAAGCCACGGCGAATGCGTCGTCCGGGCCGGTCACGATCACCGCCCGATCGCCGCCCCACCCGTCACTCGCCTCCTGGGCATCGAGCAGCGACACGCCGAAGTACTCGAGCATGATGTTGATGGTGGCCTCCCCGATCGGCGTGGCGTCGACCTCCTCCCATCCATCGCCAAGCGCAGCTGCGAGGTCCGGCAGCTGGACGGTATCAGGCGTCTCACGGGACTCCCACGCCTCGAGGTCGATGATCTGCTCGGTCGATGCAGGCGGGTCGTCGTACGCGGCGTCGATCTCGGCGAAGTCTGGATTGGTCGGGTCGCCACCGGCCAGCGCGGTGCTCCAGGTCAGCCCGGCATCGTAGGGAAAGGCAAGCTGCGCGACCATCCATGACGGGATGCCGCTGGTGTCCGGGATCTCGACGCTCTCGAAGTACTCGAGAATCTCGCCCTGGCTCAGGTGCTGAAGCATCCAGGACAGCATGGTCACGGTCGCGTCTCCCTCGATGAGCGCGACCCGCGCAAGGCCTCGGTCATCCTCGCCGTCGGCGTCCGTCTCGAGTGAGTCGAGCCCGAAGGCGGCGTCCTGGAGGGCATGCGTGTACTCGTGGGCATAGGTGATGCGTGCCTCGACGTCGAGCCCGGCGTCGGAGACGATGACCATCCGCTTCTCGATGTCATCGTAGAAGCCGAGCACCTGGTCACCGAGCAGCTCGAGCTGGAGCTCGGCGATGTCCTGGTCCGCCGCGAGCAGGCCCAGCGCGCGCAACGCGATGTTGTCCCGCTCGCGCTCCTCGAGCGGATACTCCTCGTCGAACAGCTCCAGCAGCTCTTCGGCGAGCTCCTCGCGGCTGATGATCTCGGCGGGTCCGATGTCGGCCTCTGCCAGGCCTCGGATCGCCGTCACCTGCTGCTCGATCTCGTCGAGGATGGCCTGCGCCTCGGCCGCACCCGGGATCGACGCCTCCGGGCTGGCACTGCCAGCCACTGATGCCTCGGCGCTGGGACTGGCGCCGGACGGGGCCGACGGTCGACTCGTCGGAATTGCCTCAGGGCCGAGGCCGATCTCGGCGCCGCCGGCGCGCAGGCCGAGGATTGCGACCGCCGCGACCAGGAGGATGGAGACCAGGAGGAGGACGAGTCGGTGGGCAGCAGCCATCGACGCCATTCTACGCAGCCGTCGGGTCCCGACCCGGGCAACGTTCAGGTTTCTTAAGGTGCGGCAAGCCCACGGTTTAGATCGGGCCCCTAGTGTTCAAGCTGCGAGTTGGAGATCCCTAGGGTTTCTACCTCCACCCTCCCTCCTTCGAGCCCCGGTGTCATTGGGCGGGCACCGGGGCTCGTGCTATGTCCCGGACCGCCACCATGCGCGCAAGCCCGCCTTCACCGCGCCGTTTTGCTGGCCCAGCAACTAATGCGTTTGCTGGCCCAGCAACTAATGGTGGACTTCGGGCCACGAACCGGGCTTCCGTCGTCGCCTGTTGCTGGCCCACCAACTCAGAACCAGCGAGGCCGCCGAACGGGTGTCTCCACTGCAGATAGTTGCTCCCCCAGCAAGGAATACGATCAGGCGCGATGCGATGAGGCGAGGCCGCAGCCACGCACGCGCTCCATCGGCGCTACCATGCGCGCACCGATGGAAATCACCTGGTACGGGCGCGCCTGCTTCCGGCTGAAGGGCAAGGACGCCACCGTCATCACCGATCCATGCCCACCGTCCACCGGTTTCGTGGCCGGCAAGCATGACGTCGAGCTGCTCACGATCAGTCACGCCCATCCCGATCACTCCTACACCCGATCGATCACCGCCGGCCTGACGCTGACGCGACCCGGCGAGTACGAGTTCAGCGACCTCCTCGTCACCGGCATCCGCACATTTCACGACGGCGAGGCCGGCGACGCACGCGGCGAGAACATGGTCTTCGCCGTCGAGGTCGACGGAGTGCACATCTGTCACCTCGGGGATCTCGGGCATCTCCTGACCGATGAGCAGCTCACCGAGCTTGGCCCCGTGGACGTGCTCCTCGTCCCGGTCGGGGGCGAGACCACGCTCACGCCTGCAGAAGCCGCCGAGGTCGTCGCGCAGATCGGTCCGAAGATCGTGATCCCGATGCACTTCGCGGTGGACGGAGCCTCCAGGGACCTGCTCGGACCGGAGAAGTTCCTTCACGAGATGGCCGCCGAGCCCATTCGCCAGCCGAAGGCGCAGGTGACGGTCAGCTCCCTGCCTGACGAGACCCAGGTCGTCGTCCTCGAGGCCCGCGGCCGCACCTCCTGAGATCGGCGGGCCAACCGCCGATCGGCAGTCGCCATTGGTACTGGGACCAGCGTTGCCTGAGCGCACCGGGAATTCGCGCACCGTCCTCCCCGGACCTCAGCGGACGCCACAAAACTCCCAAAACTTCCCTATTACCAAAGTACCGGTCGCTCCCTATACTCGCCGAGCCGATGAGCGTTGGGACTCATTTCATAGCCCAGACGATCGGTAGCAGGGGTGCTGGATTTCATCCAGGGGAAGGAACGGATTTATCGTGAGACTCAATCGTAGGAGCAGGGGGTCGCGGTTGCTCGTGCTGACGAGCTCGATGACGCTTCTGCTCTCCAGCGTGTACTTCGCCGCGATCCCGGTGCTCGCGGCGCACACCATCACCATCAACGACTACGACGAGACCGCGCACGAGTGCGGCAACGACGGCGGCTTCAAGATCGAGGCCGAATGGGTCCAGGATGGTGAGCACACCTACCACCTTCGCGACGGCGCCGACAACCTCCTCTTCAGCGTGAAGATCGACGCCACGTTCGATGACGAGAACGAGTTCAAGGAGTTCGACTACTCGAACGCGAACCCGGTTCCCGAATACGTCGTCGTGTTCGGCGCCGGCCAGGAGAAGGAGTATCCGGGTGGCGCGAGCGGCAACAATCTCACGACCCTGACGGGCCAGGAGATCAGCCACATCTCGTTCTGTGGCGAGGAAGAGGTGACGGCGACCGCGACGGCAACGGCGACCGCGACGGCGACCGCGACGGCAACGGCAACCGCGACCGCAACGCCGCGCGAGGAGGAAGAGGACGACGCCGCGCTGAACATCCGCAAGGTGGATGAGGACGGCAACCGACTCGAGGGCGCCGTCTTCACCGTCGAGGGGATGGACGGCACGTTCACCACCAACGACCGTGGCTTCTTCTGCATCACCGGTCTCGAGAACGACTCGGAGTGGCTGGTGACCGAGATCGAGGCGCCCGAAGGCTACGAGATTGCCGACGAGCCGTCTCAGATGGTCGAAGTCGATGACGACGGCGACTGCAGCAGCCCGGACGCGGTGTTCGTGAACACCCTTGCCGAGGAGGAGCCGGAGGAGCCGGAGCAGCCGGAGGAGCCGGGCGGGACGACGGAGCCGAACCAGAGCGGCCCATCGCCGACGCCCCGCGAGGACACTGCCGGTGGCAACCCGACCCCGAAGCCGCGCCGCGGCGCCCTGCCCGACACGGCGATCTCGGAAGGCTCGTCCGCTCCGATTCCTGCCGGGGTGGCTGCCCTGGTGGCCCTTGCATCCCTCAGCGTCCTGGCCGGAGTCCGGTTCGCGGAGGTCCGCTCGCGCCGGTAGACGGCGACGAGCCAACGCTGTCACGGCCCCGGATCAGCCTGGGGCCGTGACCCAGACGCCGGAGGCGTCGGTCGTCAGGATCGGCGCCTCGGAAACCCAGGGTGGCGCAAGCGCACGTTTCTTGGCCCATTGATCCAGCCCCCCTGGCAGGGACGGGGTAGAGGTTCGCCTCTACCCCGTCTTCTGATGCCACCCGTGGCGTCGTAGCCGCTAGGGCCGGGTGCGTCTCGGCCGCTCCGTTGGCTGTGGCTTCGAGGACTGCTCCGGGTTCGCGGTGTGCGCCGGCTTCGGCGTTCGGTCCGGCTTCGCTGATGGGTGGGGCTTCGGCGTTCGGTCCGAGCGCGGCGTCGGGCGTGCCTCGGCAGGTGCCGCCGGTTCGGAACCGGCGCCAGCGTCGCCCGGCCGGGGGTGGGGGCGTCCATCGCTGCCGACGTCCAGGGGCAGAGCCCTGTCTTCCCCCTCACCCTGCGTTCCGTCGATGATCCTCTCGACAGCGGAGCGAGAGGTCGCAGGCAGCCGCTCGATCAGCCCTTCGAGCACGACCATGTGACGCTCGAATCGGCCCAACCGTCCCGCATCGACCGTTTCCACGAAGGCAACCAGGCGCTGGTACTGTCGATCAATGGCGGGAACCAGCGCGGCGGCGAGCTCGTCGTGGCCGGAGGCGGACAACCGACGCATCTCGTCGATTCGTTCACCCAGCGCGGATGCGGCGAGCTCGGCCTGGAACCGGCCTGGAAGAACTTCGGCGCGGAGCTCCTCGATCCCCTGCTTGAGTGGATAGAGAGCCTGCCCCGGCAGCGCGTGCTGGGACGCGGCGAGTACCGTCGCAGTTGTCGCCCCGAGTGAGAAGCTCGCGTACAGGCAGGCCCGCCCCAGGCGACCCATGGATCGCCGACGGATCCCGGCTCGACCACGGCGGTCGCCACCCTCGCGGATGGCGACGGAACGATTGACGACGTCGGAGCGAAGGCGGCGGCGGAACTGCGGGTCGGGCCTGATGTCGACGCGGAGCCTCTCGAGAAACCGCTCGATCGCCTCGTCGGTGGCAGTCGGTGGTGGGCGGAGCCCACGATTGAACAGGCCTATCGGTGCGTCTCCTGGGCGAGATGGCGGCGCAGAGACTCGATTGCTCGGAAGGTGAGCCCGCGAATGGTGCCGGCACGGCGCCCCATCACGCGTGCCGCCTCCTCCGCCGAGAGTCCAGCCGCGTATCTCAGCGCAATGGCTTCCTGCTGATCCGGCGTCAGCTGGCGGATAGCCGCCCGCAGCTCGCGAATCTCCTCGCCATGGAGCAGACGCGCCTCGAGCCCGATCCCGTCGCTGGGTTCGGCGATCGCGCCGAGCGGCTCGGTGGGGCGCAGCCGGCGCTGATGGTCGATCACCGCGTTGCGCGCAATGCGGAAGGCCCACGCCGCGAACGGTCGACCGTTATGACGATAGCGTGGAAGCCCACCGACGATGCGCTCGAAGACCAGGTGGGTCAGGTCCTCGGCATCCTCTCGGCGACGCACGCGGACGGCGACGTACCGGTAGATCGGGCCGACCAACGCGTCGTAGAGCCGGCCAACCGCCTCGATGTCCCCGGTCGTCGCGGCGACTGCCAGCTCATCCACCGCGGCATCGCTGGCGAGCGACGTCCCGATCGAGGGCGTCCGGGGAGCACCATCGACGAAGGTCGGGCGGAGGGTGGCGCTGAGGGGGCGGTCACGCATCGGGCAGCACGCTCGGGCACGAGATTCGGCAAGCGCACGCTAGCACCGCAATCGTCGCGTGACCATCCCCCATCGGACTAGACGATGGCGAGCTCGCGTCCGACCCGCTCGAAGACCTCCAGACAGATGTCCAGCTCCTCGGCGGAGTGCTCGGCGGTGACGATCGTCCGGACCCGGCTCTTCTCATCCGGCACGGTCGGGAAGCCGATTCCCATGGCGAAGACGCCTTCCTCGAAGAGACGGTCGCTGAACCGATGTGCCAGTGCCCCGGCACCCACGATCACCGGTGTGATCGGCGTCTCGCTGTTGCCCGTGTCGAATCCGAGACGCGCGAGACCGGACTTGAAGTGGCGCGCGTTGTCCCACAGCTTCTCGATCAGCTCCGGCTCCTCCTCGAGTACGTCGATCGCCGCCAGGCATGCCGCCGCCACGGCCGGCGGATGCGAGGTCGAGAAGAGGAATGGCCGCGCCCGATGCTCGAGCACCGTTCGCAGCGATGCCGGACCGGCGACGTAGCCGCCGAGCACACCGATCGCCTTGGAGAGCGTACCGACCTGGATCTGCACGCGACCGTTCAGGTCGAAGTGGTCGACGCTCCCGCGCCCGTTGCGGCCGAGCACGCCCGAGGCATGAGCGTCGTCGACCATCACGGCGGCGTCGGCCGCTTCGGCAGCCTCGACGATCTCGGGCAGTTTCGCGATGTCGCCATCCATGCTGAAGACGCCATCGGTGATGACGAGGATGGTCCTGTCCGCATCGGCCTGGCGGATCTCGCCCAACGTGGTGCGCAGCGCGTCGATCTCGGCGTGCGGAAAGATCCTGCGCTCGGCCTTGGTCAGCCGAGTGCCGTCGATGATGCTGGCGTGGTTGAGGGAATCGCTCACGATCACCGCGCCCTCGGGCGCGAGGATGGGGATGACGCCGGTGTTGGCCGTGAAGCCCGACTGGAAGGTGAGGACCGCCTCGGTGTGCTTGAAGGTCGCGAGCCTGGCCTCCAGCTCCTCGTGCAGGGACATGGTGCCTGCGATCGTGCGGACCGCGCCGGATCCGGCGCCGAACTGCTCGACCGCCTCGGATGCGGCGGCCTTCAACCTGGGGTGGGTGTTGAGCCCGAGGTAGTTGTTCGAGCTGAGGGTGATGACGTCGCGACCGTCGATGACGCATCGGCTCTTCTGCTCGCTCTCGACCACCCGCAGCCGCCGATACAGCCCCTTCGCCTTCAGCTCCTCGATCTCGGCTTCGAGGAAGGCGAGTGGATTGCGGGCGCGAGCGGGTGCGTTCATTGCGACAGGATAGAACGACCCGTATGCGTTGCGTCTCCAGCGTCGAGGCTGGACCGCACCGGAATCGGTCACGAATAGGTCGACAACGCTCCGCTATGGGATCAGCACGACCTTGCCGGCATGGCGGGATGCGATGAGATCGAAGCCATGCTCCCAGTCGGCCAGGTCGAGCCGATGCGTGATGATCGGCGAAACGTCGAGCGCGCCCGAGCGCAGGAGCGCCTGCGTCCGCTCCCAGGTGTCGTAGATGCGACGGCCGTAGATCCCGTGCAGGCGAACGCCCTTCTGGATCACGAGCTCCGAGAGGTCGACCTGCGGTGGCTCGCCGAAGATGCCGAGCAGGCTGATCCGACCACCACGCGTCACGGCGCGCAGCGCCTGGTCGAGCGCGGCTCGCGCGCCGCTCATCTCGAGCACGACCTCGACGCCGTCGCCCCCTGTTGCCTCGACGATGCTGCCGTTCGTTGCGGAATCGGCCGCGTCGAGGGCGAGATCAGCTCCCATCGTGCGCGCCAGCTCGAGCCGATATGCCTCGGTGTCGGTTGCGACCACGAGGGCGGCGCCAGCCGCTCTTGCGATGCCGACGGCGCACAGGCCGATCGGCCCGCAGCCGGTGACGAGAACCGTCCTGCCCTCGATGGGCTCGGCGAAGGCGGCATGCACCGCGTTGCCCATTGGCTCCTGGAGGGCGACGATCGCGGGGTCCAGGCCATTCGACTCGATCGCGTTCGCCTCGGGAATGACGACCTGCTCGGCGAAGCCGCCGTCGACATGGACTCCGATCAC
>JBQTHZ010000011.1:0-8463 GCA_052388515.1 Chloroflexota bacterium
CGGTACCGAGACCCTAGGAGCGCTCGGAGGCCTCGACGCTCTTGGACAGCGAGACCAGGAATTCGGCGTTGTTCGCGGTCTTGCCGAGCCGCTGCATGAGCAGCTCGATCCCCTCGTTGGGGCCGACGGCGCTGAGCATCCGACGCATCGTCCAGACCATCCGCAGCTCGTTCTCGTCGAGCAGCAGCTCCTCGCGGCGCGTGCCCGAGCGGAGGACGTCGATGGCCGGGAAGATTCGCTTCTCGCTCAGCTTCCGGTCGAGCGCCAGCTCCATGTTGCCGGTGCCCTTGAACTCCTCGTAGATGACGTCATCCATGCGGCTGCCGGTATCGACCAGGCAGGTCGCGATGATCGTCAGCGACCCGCCGTTCTCGATATTGCGCGCCGCGCCGAAGAACCGCTTCGGCGGATAGAGGGCGACCGGATCCACGCCGCCGGACAGGGTCTTTCCCGATGCCGGCAGCGCGAGGTTGTAGGCTCGCGCGAGGCGCGTGATGGAGTCGAGCAGGATCACGACGTCGCGGCCGGTCTCGACCTGGCGCTTCGCGATCTCGAGACACATCTCGGCCACGCGGGTGTGGTTCTCGGTCGGCTCGTCGAACGTCGACGAGTAGATCTCGCCGTCGACGTTGCGCTGCATATCGGTGACCTCCTCGGGCCGTTCGCCGATGAGCGCGACCATGAGGAGGGCGTCCGGGGCATTTTCCGTGATGCCGTGAGCGATGTGCTTGAGCACCGTCGTCTTGCCGGCCTTGGCCGGCGACAGGATGAGTCCGCGCTGGCCCTTGCCGACCGGGCTGATCAGGTTGATCAGGCGCTGGGTCAGGTTCTTCTGGTCCGTCTCGAGATCGAACATCTCGTCGGGGAAGACCGGCACAAGGGAGTCGAAGTTGGGTCGACGCTTGGCGACCTCCGGTTCGACACCGTTGACGGTGTCGACGCGCAGCATGCCCCAGTACTTCTCCTGGTCCTTCGGCGGTCGCGTCTGGCCCGTGACGCGGTCACCGGTGCGCAGGCCGAAGCGCCGAACCTGGGAGGTGCTGACGTAGATGTCGTCACTCGAGGGCATGACGCCGTTGACGCGCAGGAAGCCGAAGCCCTCGTCGACGATCTCGAGGATGCCCTCGGCCGCGCCGGACTGGCCGTTGCGATCCTGCGACCCCGCCGGCGCCAGCGGCACGACGTCGAGGAGCTTCAGGACGAGATCCGAGTGCTCGAGCGCGTCGGCACCCTCGATCTGGTGCTCCGCCGCGAGCTCCCGCAGCTCGTCGATCGGCTTGGCCTGGAGATCCGCCAGGTTGATGCCCGGATCATCGGCATCCGAGGGAAACGGCCCGGTGAAGATCGAGGAGTACTGTCCGGACGCGTAGTCGTTCCGGCGGCGCGGGGCATACCCGCCGCGCTGCTGCTGCGGCTGTCGACGGGGAGCGGAATCCTGGCGGCGACGCGAACGGCGACGCTGCTGTTGCGGACGCGCGTCGTCATTCATGGCCGCTCGCCTGCCAGCAGTGCTTCATGTAGGACCTGACCTCGATGACTTTCGGGAGGCCGTCCCTGCTGCACCACCCTCGATCCGTGATGAGCATCGGGGTGAATCTTCGGCAGGAGCGGCAGTTGAACAGGTCGACCCGGGGGTCGGGAGCCGTGGGCTGGTGCTCGGGATCGCGTGCGGTCAATCGGTCAGACCTTGCGGGTCCCGGCACGGGTGGTGATGTTGGGCCCGCCGTATCCGCTCATCTCACCGATGAGCCGCGTCCGAACCTGACGCAAGACGGGTCTCCAGTCGAACGCATCATACCCGAGTTGCGCAAGGGCGTCCTCCGTGCTCGGTGCGTCGGCGAGGGTGCCGGTGAAGGCGCGCGCCTCGTCGTTCGCCCACCAGTCACTTCCGTACCGGCTCTCCAGGCGCTCGGCCATGGCACCAGCGACCATGTCCCGCTCGACATCCGCGGCTGACGAGAACGGAGCGCCGACGTCGTGCAGATACGCGGCTTCCGGCATGCTGATGCCCGTCATGTGGCCCACGATGCCACTGAAGTACGCGCGCTGGATCGACTCGTCGTCGGTGGCGTGCAGCCGGAGCTCGTACTGCACGCCGGCCAACGATCGGCGGAGCCGCCACAGGCGCACGAAGGCCACGAAGTCCGCGAACGAGGCGATCTCGTCGGACGCCATGTGCAGGGCGCGCCGCAGCCAGCTCGGGTCGCCCACCAGTGACCGATACAGCTCGTCCACGGCAGCTGCCGGGCCGCTGCCGGCGGCGGTCGATCCGGCAAGCCTCGCCTCGCCCGAACGCCAGCCATCGCCGTGCAGGCTCCCGGCCACGTCGCGCCCGGCCTCGCCCGCCGCACGATCCAGGTCCCGCTGGCCGAACCAGTGCGACCAGGCGGACCCGCGTTCGATGTGCCACAGATCGGCGAGCGTTGCGTCGCCCTGCTCGATGCCGATGAGCGCCAGGTACCGGCGCAGCGCCGCGTAGTAGACGGTCTCCGAGTGGATGGCCAGCTGCTCGAGCTCGAGCGCCATCTCCTCGACGCCGTCCATGGCGGCGATCCCACCTTCGCGCCATGAAGCGTATCGATCTCGATACAGCGGATTCAGCGCCTCGAGCGCCTCGATCCACCCGGCGTAGAGGCCTTCCCGCTCGCTTCGAGCATCGGTCCGCGCGATGTGCGACGGCAGCGCGGCGAACGGGATGCGCCGGCCACGCCAGACGACGATCGCGTCACGCTCGGCGGCCGCGATGGCCGCGTCGAGCTCGGACGTTCCGGGCCGCAGCGCGGGGACGCTCGATCGGCCGGTCATCCGCGGCTCTCGGCCGTCGTGGCGGTGCGCGACGCCGCGCGGCGCGGCCGTCTCTCGGGGACGACGACCTGGGCCGCGGCTCCAACGAAGTCCCGGAAGAGTGGGTGTGGGCGATTCGGACGGCTCTTCAGCTCCGGGTGCGCCTGGGTCGCCACGAACCAGGGGTGTTCGCGCAGCTCGATGAATTCGACGAGGCGCCCATCCGGCGAGACGCCGCTGAACGCCATGCCCGCCTCTGACAGCCGGTCGCGATAGGCGTTGTTGACCTCGAACCGATGGCGGTGGCGCTCGTAGGCGATCTCGGTGCCGTAGGCCGTGCGGACCTTCGAACCGTCGTCGAGGCGGGCCGGGTAGAGGCCGAGCCGCATGGTGCCGCCTTTGTCGGTCACGTCGGCCTGGTCGGGCATGAGGTCGATCACGGGGTGCTCGGTGAAGACGTTGAACTCGCTCGAGTTGGCATCGTCGGTCGCCAGCGCCTCGCGCGCGAACTCGATCACTGCACACTGGAGCCCCAGGCAGAGTCCCAGGAACGGAACGTCGTTGATGCGCGCCCATCTGATGGCGCGGATCATGCCCTCGACGCCTCGATAGCCGAAGCCGCCTGGCACGAGGACGCCCGCAACGCCGACCAGCTCGTCCGCGACCAGCTCTGGCTCCACGCGCTCCAGGTGCTCGGAGCGGATCCAGCGCACCTTGACTTCGACGTTGTGGTGGAGGGCGGCGTGCTTCAGCGCCTCGGTGACGCTGATGTACGCATCAGGTAGCTCGGTGTACTTGCCCACGATCGCAATCTCGATCTCGGGCCGCGGAGCGCGGATGCGACGGACCAGTTCCTGCCACTCGCCGAGGTCTGGCTCGCCGCCGGGCAGCTCGAGCTCACGCGCGACGAGCTTGCCGAGGCCTGCCCGCTCGAGCTGGATCGGCACCTCGTAGATGCTCCTGGCGGTCTTCAGCGGGATCACGGCATGGACGTCGACATCGGTGAAGAGGCTCACCTTGTCGAGGATCTCGTCGTCGATCGGCTGGTCCGAACGCAAGATGATGATGTCGGGCTGGATGCCGATGCCGCGCAGGGTGCTGACCGAGTGCTGCGTCGGCTTCGTCTTGAGCTCGCCGGTGGCGCCGATCTCGGGCAGCCAGGTCACGTGAACGTAGAGCACGTTGCGCCTGCCGACATCCTTGCGCATTTGGCGGATGGCTTCGAGGAACGGGAGCGACTCGATGTCGCCGACCGTGCCCCCCACCTCGACGATCACCACGCCGTGCGCCGCGAGTCCGCTGGTGGCGACGCTGCCGGTGCCCTCGCGGGCGACGCGCGCGATCCGCTCCTTGATCTCGTTCGTGATGTGGGGGATGACCTGCACGGTGCCGCCAAGGTAATCGCCGCGTCGCTCCTTCGCGATCACGCTCTGGTAGATGCGGCCGGTGGTGACGTTCGACGCCTGCGACAGGTTCTCGTCGATGAACCGCTCATAGTGGCCGAGGTCCAGGTCGGTCTCGGCGCCGTCATCGGTCACGAAGACCTCGCCGTGCTGGTACGGCGACATCGTGCCGGGATCGATGTTGATGTATGGATCGAGCTTCAGGATGCTGACCGGCACGCCACGGGCCTTCAGGATGCGCCCGATGCTGGCCGCCGTGATGCCCTTGCCGAGGGAGCTCGTGACACCGCCCGTGACGAAGACATACTTCGGCATCGGTCTTCCTCGCACCTCGTGGTGGCTCGAGCGGGCGGCGGAAGCAGGTCGATGTTGGCCGCGCGCGAGTAGGTTCGCCTTTAGGTCTACTCGGGAAGCGATCATAGCGCACGCGGCCGACGACCGCGGTGCAGGTTCTCGCGTCCTGGCTTCCCCCGCCGGCAATGGAGCCCGCGTGGGCGAGCACGTGCGCGCGTACGATGCGCCGGTGCTCGGCCTCGTTCGCCTCGTCCATCCGGCGCCGACCCTCGCGGTCGTCAGCCTTGCCGCCGCACTCGCGACGATCCTGGGTGTCCAGGCCGGCGAGGCGGGCCAATGGCCGCGCGTCGTGCTCGTCTCGCTCAGCGTGCTCGGCTCGCAGGTCCTGACCGGCGCGCTCAACGACTGGGCCGATCGCGACCGCGACGCCGAGGTCCAGCCCACGAAGCCGATCCCCTCGGGCGCGGTCCGTCCACCCACGGCCCTTGCACTGGCCGCGGGCGGGCTGGGTCTGCAGGTTGCGACCTCGCTCCCCCTCGGCGCGCTGCCGCTGGTCATCGGCCTTGGCGCATCCGCCTCGGCTGTGGCCTACAACCTGTGGCTCTCGCGGACCGCCGCGTCGTTCGTACCGTACCTCGTGAGCTTCGGCCTCCTGCCGCTGTGGGTGGCAACTGGCGTCGAGGCACCGCTCGAGCGGGTCGCCGCCGCACCGCTGCTCGTCGGGCCGTTCGCGGTGGCCGCCCACCTGGCCAACACCGTCCGTGACTTCGATGGCGACGCGCGCATCGGCTCAGGCAACCTGGCGCAGCGCCTTGGCCGGCACACCGCGTTCGTCGCGGCGTGGGGAACCGCGATGGCGGTCGGCATCGGTGTCGGGGCCGCGTTCATGCTGCGAGGCGGCGTTCAGCCAGTCGGCGTCGTGATCGGAGCGCTCGGGATCGCGGCCGTGGCGCAGGGGGTCGCCGGCCCGCAGCGGCTGTGGGCTGGGATGCTGGTCGCCGCGGTGTGCTGGACCGTTTCCTGGGCCCTCGTCACCGGCTGACCGGCGGCGCCATCACCGCTTGCGCCCCAGCGCAGGCAACTACGACGTTGGGACCCGAGTCGTCCAGCTCAAAGCAGCTCAGACCCTCTATTTGCGCGCCGGCGCCCATTCAGGTCCCAATGAGACCCAGGGTCGTAGATCGTCGCGCCTCAGAGCAATCCGCGGGGAGAGCCGGCGACCCGAGCACTCGGGGAGCGCGTCAGATCGCGTCGTCGAGCTCCATGACCTCGTCATCGGTCTCTTCGGTGAGCTTCAGCCACACGAACAGGCCGGCGAGAATGGTGAGCGGAATGATGATCATCGCAGCGATGAGCGCGGCGATGCTGATGAGAAGGACCTTGATCGCCTTCATGAAAACTCCCTGACTACTGCGCGCCGGTCGTCTCCGACGCGTGCTGCTGTCGCTGCTCAGGTGCGGACTCGATCATAGCCAAGATCTCGTCTCGCGTGAATTCCGAGAGCTGATGAGTGCCTCTCGAGCCGCCCACGTTGAGAAGGCGGACGACGAATGAGCCTTCCTGCTCGAAGAGAAACACGTCGTGGGCCTTCTGGGTGTCGATGTAGGCCCCGATGATGCGCATGGCGAGCTCGTTGTAGTTGAGGAGATCCGGATGCGGGCGGTCCGCGTCGGCGGATCCACGCTTCGCCAACAGCGCGTCCATCATCTCGCCGACCTGGTCGTCGGTGAGCTCGTAGGTGCGCTTCACGAGCGCACCCATGCTATCTGAATCCGCCGATGCAGCAGACATCCCGAGACCCTGCAGGAGAAAGCCGTTCTCCAGCTCCAGGAACAGGAGCTCCTTGAGGCGCTCGCCGTCGGCGAAGGCCCCGACGCTGCGCAGGACCTCTTCCCAGCCCTGGCGGGGGCTGCCCTCGTAGATTCGCATGGCCTGCGCTTCCCTCCGCTTCGCTAGCCGACCGGCGGCCCGAGCATAGCGCCCGTATCGGTCAGGTCAAGGCCGATGCGATCGTTCCCGCGGTGCGCGCGTTGCTGACGATGAGACCGATGTTGACGCGCAACGTCCGTCCTTCCGAGCGCCGCGCCAGGAAGGCGAGCAGGTGTGGCGTGACGGCACCGCCGCGCACGCCGTTGGCCTCCGCGTCACGGAGGCCGGCTTCGATCCACGCGTCCACGTCACCGGCGTCGAGTGCCAGGTCGGCGGGTGGAGGCTGCACGATGAGCATGCCACCGGTGCCGGGCAGGGCACGATGCGCGCGGACCGCGGCCGCGGCCTCGTCCGGTCCGTCGACGCGATGCGCGACGCGCAGCCCGGAGCTGGTGCTGTAGAAGGCTGGCAGCTCGTCGACCCCGTAGCCCACCACCGGGACGCGGCGCGTCTCGAGCATCTCCAGCGTCGCCGCCACGTCGAGGATCGACTTCGCGCCGGATGACACCACCGCAACCGGCGTCGCGGCAAGCTCGTCGATGTCGCTCGAGACGTCGAAGGTGGCCGATGCACCCCGATGTACGCCGCCGATGCCGCCGGTGGCGAACACGGCGATCCCGGACATGTGGGCGAGGCGCATGGCTGCGCTCACCGTGGTCGACGCCAGGCGCCGGCCGGCCAGGAGCGGCCCGAGGTCTCGCGACCCGGCCTTCGCCACGTCGCGCTCCGGGTCCGCCAGGCGTTCGAGCAACATCGTATCGGCGCCGACCACGAGCCGTCCGTCCTCGAGCGCGGTCGTGGCGGGCACGGCGCCGGCGCCGCGGATGGCGGCCTCGGCGGCGAGCGCCGTCTCGAGATTGTGCGGAACCGGGAGGCCCTGCGCGATGAGGCTCGACTCCAGCGCGACGACGGCCCTGCCGTCGTCGAGCGCCGAGCGGACCTCCTCCGAAACGCGGAGCGCCGCCGAGGTCACGCGGGGACCTCGGCGGCCACGCGGACCTGTGCTCCGGGCGCTCGAGCGACCTGCCCGGCCAGGACGCCCGCATCGACCACCACCGATGCGAGCACGGCGCTCGATGGTGGCCACGGCGCACGGACCAGGCCGGCGACGAGCGCGGCGGCGAACGCGTCCCCGGCACCGGTGGTATCGATTGCCGCCGGGCCGGCCGCCACCGCGACCCTCACGGCCTGACCGCCGCTGGAGGCAGAGATGACGTCGGTCGACGTTACGCTCGTCCCGGTGCTGAGCTCGTCGACCGGTGCCAGGTCCGACGCCTCCTCGCGGTTGAGGATGAGGAGGTCGGGCACTGCCGCGGCGACCGCGGCACGCCAGGCAGGGCGCGCAGCCTCGGGGACGGCGCAGCCTATAACCGCGAGAGGCGCGGCGCGATCGGCGAGCATCCGGGCAAAGCGGCCGGCATCGGCTTCGAGCAGGCAATAGCCGGAGACCATGGTCCACGCCGCGGGCGAGATCCTCGTACCGGCCACGAATGGCGCGCGCTGGCTCAGCATCGTCCGCTCCCCGGCATCGTCGAGGAGGATGACGACGCACCCGGTGGCCTCGACACGGACCGGGTTGACCCGCACACCCTCGGCGCGCAGCGCTTCGGTCACGAGTGCGGCGGCGCGATCGTCCGCGAGGCCGCAGATCAGCTCCACGTCGATGCCTTGGCGAGCGAGCCTCACCGCCAGGTTTGCCCCCTGGCCTCCACAGCCGACGCGGATCTCGGCCGGGACGTCGGCGCCGGGCAGGATCGATGGCGCGGGCCTGGCGGTCACGTCCAGCATGGCATCGCCGACCACGATCACTGTGCCGCTCACAGCGCCCGCCTGGTGCTGAAGCCTTCGCGCGTCGTGTGCCAGAAGCCGAGCTCAGGATCCGACAGGCGCCAGCAGAGCCAGGCGCGTTCGCCCTCGCGCAGGGTCGGGATGTCGACGAGACCTGCATCCAGGTCGCGGACGACCACGCCGAGCGACTCCAGGTGATCGAGCAGGTCACGCACACGTGTCCGCAGCTCGACCGTGGTCGCCTCGAGCCGCGCCTGCTCCTCGG
>JBQTHZ010000012.1:0-4299 GCA_052388515.1 Chloroflexota bacterium
TCGCCGATGAACGCAGGCTGGTGACGGTGCTCTTTGCGGACCTGGTGGGCTTCACCGGCCGCGCGGAGCAGAGCGATCCCGAGGCGGTGCGCGAGCTCCAGCGCACCTACTTCGGCGCGGTCGCGGCAGAGGTCGAGCGCTATGGCGGGACCGTGGAGAAGTTCATCGGCGATGCAGCCATGGCGCTGTTCGGAGCACCGCAGGCCCACGACGACGACGCGGAGCGCGCCCTGAGGACCGCCCTCCGCATCCGCGAGGCGGTCGGGCACCTGGACGGAGGGTTGGAGGTCCGGATCGGCGTCAACACCGGAGAGGTGGTAGGTGGCATGGGCGCCGGTCCGCAGGCGGGCGACTACACCGTCAGCGGGGACGCGGTCAACGTGGCGGCTCGGCTCCAGCAACAGGCGGCCCCGAACGAGATCCTGGTCGGCGGCGCGACGCGCGCCCTCAGCGGCGATGCCTTTGCCTTCGCGCCGCTCACCGAGATGGCCGTGAAGGGGCGCGCGCAGCCGATCGAGGCCTGGCGGCTGGAGCGCGAGCTGCCCAACCGGCCGCGCATGCACGGCGGCGAGGCGAGGCTGGTCGGCCGCGAGCGTGAGCTCGCCTCGCTCGAATCGGCGTTGGACGAGGCTCAGGAAGGGCGAGGCCTGATGGTCGCCCTGGTGGGGGAGGCGGGGATCGGCAAGAGCCGGCTGGCGCTCGAGATCCGGCAGCGCGCGGAGACGAGCGGCTTCGTGAGCGCGTGGACGACCTCACGCTCGTACGCATCGGTCTTTCCGTACCACCTGCTCGCGCAGCTCGTGCAGCAGCTGCTGGACCGCCAGGCGGGCACCACAACCGCCGATGCGCTTCGCGCCACGCGCGTCACCGCCGACGAGGAAACGCTCGAGCGCTGGGCGGCCGTGCTCGACGACGTGCTGGGCGAGGCGCCGCCCGACGACCCACGCCTGGCCGATCTCTCGCCGGCGGGCCGGCAACGGCTGCTGGTGCGCGCCATCGGCGCCATCCTGCGCGCACGCGCCCAGCAGAACCCCATGCTCGTGGTGCTCGACGACCTGCACTGGGCCGATCCCGCCAGCCTGGGTGTGATCGAGGAGCTGCTCATCATCCTGCCGGAGCTGCGGGTGGCGGTCATGGCGACGTATCGGTCCGGCTGGTCGCACGGCTGGGAGGGACGGAGCGCGTACGAGCAGCTGAACCTGCGCGCGCTGCGCCCGGACGAGGCGCGGGCCATGGCCGCGGAGCTGACCCCCGGCACCACGCTGCCGGCCGCGCTGACGGAGCGTGTTCTGGAGCGCTCGGCCGGCAATCCACTCTTCCTGGAGGAGCTGCTGCGCGGCGAGCGCGGCGCCGGCGCCGCAAGCCACCCGCACCGCCTGCCGGAGACGATCCACGAGATGCTGCTCGCCAGGCTCGATGCCCTGCCGGCCGACGCGCGCCGCACCCTCCAGCTGGCGTCGGTGGTCGGCATGGAGTTCTCTGAGCGCAGCGTCGGGGTGCTGGCCGAAGGAGAGACCGATGGTGCCCTGCGCACGCTCCAGCGCGCGGAGCTGATCGTGCCCCGTCCGGCGGACGGCGGCGACCACACCCTGGCCTTCCGACACCCGCTCATCCACGAGGTCGCGTATCGGAGCCTGCTGGTCAGCACACGGCGGATGCTGCACGGGCGCATCGGTCACTGGCTGGAGGAGCAGGGTGGCGAGGAGCTCGTCTCCGAGCTGGCGCGCCATTACCGCGACAGCGACGTGCCGGACAAGGCTCGCCACTACCTGCCGCTGGCCGGCGCGCGGGCCGAGGCGCTCAACGCCAACCGGGAGGCGCACGGCTGGTACAACGATGCGGCCGAGGCGTGCACCGACGCGCCGCCCAGGCGCGCCGAGATGATCGAGGCGGCCGCGCGGCAGAGCTACCTGCTGGGGCAGATCGGTGCGGCGGCGGAGCAGCAGAAGGAGGCGATCCGGCTCTACGAGGCTGCCCGCGTCGAGCTCGCAGCACTCAACGCGCGCCGCTGGCTCGGACGCTTCGAGTGGCTGCTCGGCAATCCGGTCGAGGCGGACCGCCAGATCGGCCTGGCGATCGACGGTCTGGAGCGTCTCGGTCCGAGCCCCGAGCTGGCGATCGCGTACAGCTTCCGCGCGCAGAGCGTCATGCTCGAGCCCGACCTCGAGGCCGGCGAGGCCTGGTCACGCAAGGCGATCGAGGTAGCGGACGCCACCGGCGGCACCGAGGCACTGGTCCACGCCTACAACAACCTGGGCTTCTGCCTGCTGTCGGGTGGCCGTGCGGAGGGCGTCGACCATCTCCGGCACAGCCTGGACCTGGCACGCGAGCATCACCTGCCCGATGACGTCGGCCGCGCCTACGCCAACCTCAGCGGCCAGGGAACGCGCATCTACCCGTTCCCGTATGCCGAGTCGGAGGCGCTCCTGGTCGAAGCGATCGACTACGCGGCGCGAACCATCCCGGACGGCATCTTCGACCTCTGGATCCGATCAGGCTACGGCGAGTTCCTGCTCGTCTCCGGACGCTGGTCGGAGGCCGATGAGGTCCTGGCAGCGATGGACCCCACCCGCGGCGAGGCCTACCTCGAGAGCGAGGTCCTCAGCCTGCGCACCCATCTGGCGGCCTACCGCGGCCGGTACGACGACGCGCTCGCCATGGCGCCCGGGGCGGCGGAGCACGCGCTGCGCATCGGTGACCTGCAGGCAGTGCTCCCGATGCTCGCTGCCCTGGCGGCCACGCAGGCCGGCCTCGGCGATGATGCCGAAGCGGTCGCCACCCTGCGACGCGTCATCGAGAAGCGCGGCGCCAATCGCGAGGCGACCATCTCCAGCTGGTTCCTGTTCGAGGCGGCCGATACCCTGACCCTGATCGCCACGCGCGATCCCGCGTCGGCTGCCCTGCGCGACGGCGTCGAGCTCCTGGACGCCTTCGCCACCACCCTCGAGCCCGATGCGGCTGCGCCGGGCGACCTCCTCCAGACGGTGGTCCGTCATGCGATGTTCGGGGCGGGTGCCGAGCAGGTCGCATCGCTCGCACGCAGGGCGGGTGTGCCGTCGCCCGTGCCGCCGCCCGTGCTCCCGCCGGAGGCGCACCGCGCGGGCCGCGCCGAGGCCATCCCCGTCCTCGAGCGGGAGCACCGGATCTTCGACGTCGCGCGGATTCGCCTCTGGCTTGCCGAGGAGTCCCGCGATCCGGTCGACCTGGCGGGCGCCGCGAGCAGCTTCGGGACGCTGGCCGCCCATCCATACCTCGTGCGCGCCAAGCGCGTGGGTGCCTAGCGGCGCGTCCCGGCGCCGGCCCCGACGCGCCGGCGCAAGTCCATCACATGTCGCGCGGATTCCACCGGTCCGAACGCGCACGCGGATGACCGCGGCAGACGTACCGGTCCGCCGGGTACGAACTTCCCGGGGCGCGGGTGATTGTGCGGCCGGGGCGGAGGCGCCTATACCTGCCGCTCACGGGCAGGAGGTCATCCGATGGCGAGAGACATCCTCGACGTATGGATTCGACTGGATCGGGTCCACTGCTTCGAAGAGGGCGACGGCTGGGGGTCGGCCGAACCGTACCTGTGGCCGGTCTTCTTCAAGATCGACGGTGAGACGGTCTCGCTGACCGACTCCCTGATGCTCAGCGGCACCTCGACCGTGGTCGGCACCTACGGCAGCCATGGCAACCTGCTCAACACGGACGTGGATCCCGGGGAGGTCCTTCCGATCCCCGAAGCCCTGGGCTCATGGCGCACGACGCTGAAGCCGATTCCCGTGCCGGACTCGCTGGCCGGGGCCGTGGACGACGTCGCCGGGGTGGCGGGCGTGATCGCGGTCCTGATGGAGGAGGACAACGTCTCAGACAGCGGCGCGGTGGCGGGCTACAACGCCCTCGTATCGGCCATTCGGGCGGGGCTCGACGAGGTGGTGGGAACGCTGGGCCTGACCAACCAGGAGGTCACCGAGCAGGACATCGACGCGATCAAGAGCGCCGCCGAGAAGGCCGTGAAGGACGCGATCAAGAGCAACCAGGGGTTCTTCGCCGACCTCTGGAGCTGGCTCAACGCCGATGACCAGATCGGCTCGGAGGTCTTTCGCTTCGCGCACGACGATCTTGCCGAGGGCGGCGTCATCGATTTCAACAAGCGATGGAAGAACCACGGCGACTGGCAGATCTTCGGGCAGGCCAACGCCAGCGTGCTGTGCCCGGCCGAGGCGGTGGGCCCCGGACAGGCGATCGTCGACGCGGTGTTCGGCAGCGGCGACATGAACGCGATGCGGCGCTTCCGGGACGAGCGCTTCCCGGGGC
>JBQTHZ010000013.1:0-3978 GCA_052388515.1 Chloroflexota bacterium
GCGGCGAGCCGATCCAGCGCGCGTCGCTCCGGCGCCGAACGCTCACCCAGGTCGAGGACGAGGGCATCGATCAGGCCGGACCGCCCGAGCCAGGCGGCAAGCTCGATCGCCTCGGCGGGATCGCGCGGACGCACGACGAGGAGCCACTCGAGGCTCACCCCGAGACGCGCGACGACGGCCGGATCGAGGGTACCGTCGAGGTCGAGCCAGGCGGTCAGACCACCAGCCGCCTGCGCAGCGGCCAGCGTACCGAGCGCCAGCGTGGTGGCGCCGCTCCCCGCGGGGGCATCGACCAGCGCCAGCGCGCCGCGTGGCCAGCCGTCGGTGCCGAGCGCGGCATCGAGCGCCGGATGGCCGGTCGGGACCGCTGGGCGCGACCGCTCCAGCGTCGGCGCCTCGTTCCCGCGACGCAGCCCCAGGCCGCGTTCGCGGAGCGTCTCGAGGGCGGTCGCCAGGGACGGCGAAACGGCGGCATCGGTCCTCATCGGACCATGCATGATAGAACAGATGTTCTCTTTGGGGAAGAGCTGAATCGGCTTTGCTATACTCGCCGCCGGCCTGTCGGGGATGTAGCTCAGCTGGGAGAGCACCGCGTTCGCATCGCGGGGGTCAGGGGTTCGAGTCCCCTCATCTCCACCAAACCTGCTATTTCGCGTGGACAGACCGGGCTGCGGGGCCGAACAACCACCACACCACGTTGAATGTGCTTCCGAGTTCGGTCATGGGCACGAAGCGACGTGATCGTTCGCCGATTTATTCGGATTCGACGAGACGTGGTATAGCTGACCTATAGTATAGTGCACCTATACTACTGTAACGGGACAGCGCGCGGGGACCCCATGAGGCGTTTCGTGGGCCGCCAAGCCCTCTTGGTCCGGCTTACCGGCGAATACGACCTGGTGAAGGACACTGGCGACGGGCGGATGATCACCATCCGCGGACGTCGGCAGGTCGGCAAGACCTGGCTGGTTGAAGAGCTGCTCGAGCAGATCAAGCCGCCGCATCTGTTCTTCCCTGCCAGCGCACAGACCGAGGAACGCGAGCTCAACCTTTTCGGCCGCGCGCTTGCTGCTTCCAACTTGCCCTCACGGAACCTGCCGATCGGAACCAGGTTCGAGACCTGGCAGGCCGCACTGACCGCGGCGGCGACGGGCGCCGACCGGGCCAACCCGAGCGTCATCGTGCTCGACGAATTCCCGTATCTGCTCGGCGAGACGCAACGTTCCCGCAAGGCAGTGCTGGGGTCGGTCCAGTCAGCGTGGGATCGCACCTTGAGCAAGCTGCCCGTGCTCCTGATCCTGGTGGGCTCGGACCTGTCCATGATGGAGCAGATCACCGCGCACGGTAATCCGCTCTACCAGCGCCCCAGCCGCGAGATGGACGTCAGGCCACTCAACCCGGCCGAGGCCGCCGAGCTGTCGGGGCTTCGTGGAGCCGATGCGCTCGACAGCTACCTGGTCACCGGTGGCTTCCCAAAGATCGTGCGGGCGCGGGGCGGCATGGGACTGCGTGCATTTCTGTCTGAGCAACTCACTGACGCCGGCCTGCCGCTGGTGCTGACCGGACGCCAAGTGCTCGACGCAGAGTTCCCGCCCAACCAGCAGGCGCGGGCCATCCTGTCGGTCATCGGCGAGGGCTTTCGACGTCGCGTCGACATCGGCAATGAGGTGGGCGTAGCGTCGAACAACCTGGCAGGTCCACTGGAGACGCTGACGACCAGGAAGCGCGTGGTTGAAGGCCGCCTGCCCCTCTCAACAGCCACGAGCCGAGATACGCGCTACGAGATCGTTGACCCATACCTTCGCTTCTTCATGCGCTTCATCGACCGACACCTGGGCGAAATCGAGCGCGGTCGCGGTCGCATCGCCGTCGCGGCGATCATGGGCGATTGGTCCACCTACCGTGGCAAGGCCATCGAACACCTCGTACGAGATGCGGTCGATCAGCTGCTGCCTGACGCGCGCTTCGGCGACGCCGTCGCCACGGGCGGGTTCTGGACGACCGACCACCGGACCGAGATCGATCTGATCGGGGCTGATCGACGCAAGGCTCCGGCCAGGCGCATCAGCTTCATTGGCACAGTCAAGTGGCGCGAGAACAAGCCTCTCACCTTCACCGATCTGAACGTCCTCACGACCGGCTCCAGCAAGGTCCCCGGCATGACCGCCGACACGCGCAAGGTCGGCGCCTCTCGCTCGGGGGTCGATGCTCGCGCCGGTGGCGCTTTCGACGTGGTCCTCGAACCCGACGAGCTGCTTGAAGCCTGGAAGAGCTCGCCCGACTGAGCAGGTCGCCGATGGCCATGCCCCGCGATCGCCGCTTGCGCCGGGGTGCACGTATCCACGAGGTTGAGGCCGAGTGCGGCACGTTTCGCACCGGGACGTGCGCGCGCGCCAGCCGGGGCGTTTGCTGGGGGAGCAACTAACTGCGACTTTGGACCGGCGAATCGGTGTTCCCTCGTCGTGCGTTGCCCGCCCAGCAACAAACGACCCACTTCTGGCTCCTCAACGTGCTTCCGTCGCCGTTACTTGCCCGCCCGGCAAAACCGCTCGCCTCGAGGAGGAGCAAATGGTGGTGTGGCAGCGCATGCCGCCAATGCTGCCACTGTCCGCAGGAACCGACCGGTGTTGCGCGGAGCACGTAGGATGGACGATGGCCCGCCGGGCCGGCGACCGATCCGGGTCGTTCTGAGAGGGAGGTTGCGTTCAATGCCCAGATTCGGACTGTCCATCATCGGCCTCGTGATCCTCGCGTTGGTCGCGACGGCCTGCGGCGACACGCCCCCACCGTCCGAAAGCGGACCGGTCGAGGCGAGCCCGGGAGCCGAGAGCCCTGCCGAGTCCGCGCCGCCCGAGAGCGCGGCGCCGACCGACGAGGAGGAGCCGCCGGCCGCCGGCGAGAGCCGCCTCGCCACCGTGCAGGACCGCGGTGAGCTGATCTGCGGCGTGAACGGCAGCCTGCCCGGCTTCAGCTTCCTCGACGAGAGCGGAGAGAACACCGGCTTCGACGCCGATTACTGCCGCGCCCTGGCAGCCGCCGTGCTCGGCGATCCCGAGGCGGTCGAGTTCAGGGCCATCAACGCCGATCAGCGCGGGCCGGCCCTCCAGACCGGCGAGGTCGACGTCCTGATCCGCAACACGACCTGGACCGTCAGCCGCGACACCAGCTGGGGCCTGTTCGCCCCCACGACCTTCTACGACGGCCAGGCGATCATGGTGAACTCGACGCAGGTCGACGCGACGACCATCGACGAGCTCGAGGGCGCCGCCATCTGCGTCCAGTCGGGTACCACCACCGAGCTCAACCTGGCCGATCGGTTCGCCGCCCTCGAGTACGAGCCGATCGTCTTCCCGGAGATCGACCCGACCTACGCCGCCTACGAGGAGGGCCGCTGCGACGCGGTCACCAGCGACCGATCGCAGCTCGTTGCCCGCCGAACCGCCTTCGCCAATCCCGACGAGCACGTCATCCTCGAAGAGGTCATGTCGAAGGAGCCCCTCGGTCCCGTCGCGCCGCTCGGCGATGACCAGTGGTTCAACGTCGTGAAGTGGGTCGTCAATGCCACGATCGAGGCCGAGGAGCTCGAGATCGACTCCTCCAACGTGGCAGACCTCGTGGAGTCGAGTGAGAATCCGGTCGTCCAGCGGCTGCTGGGCGTGACGCCGGAGGGGACCGATCCCTTCGACTCCGGGCTCGGCCTCGAGCCCGACTGGGTCGTCACCATGATCGGCGCCGTCGGCAACTACGGCGAGATCTACGATCGCAACCTTGGGCCGGGCACGCCGTTCGACCTCGAGCGAGGCCTGAACAGCCTGTGGACCGATGGCGGACTCCTCTACGCCCCGCCATACCGATAGTCGGCTCTGAGCTGTCGGGGGGGGGGGGATCCCCCCCCCCCGCCCCGTCACGCCGGCGCCGATGGCCACGAACCCCCCACCGCCACAAGCCGCGGCGCCCCCCCCGGGGCGTGATGTCCGC
>JBQTHZ010000014.1:0-11272 GCA_052388515.1 Chloroflexota bacterium
ACAATATGTGCCAACTTTTGGGAGGGGCGATCCGCCGCCACCCCACAAATCGTTCGGTTGGGTGGGGCGGGCGCGGCGCGGGCCCCACCGGCCGTTCCCCGTCGTACCGGTACGACTCTCGCGCGTAAGGGGGGACACCATTGGCCACGCGTGCTGTGGGTGAGGTGCGGGTCGAAGGACCGCCGCCGGGCCTGGTGGCGGTCGTCGCCTTCATCGACAAGGTCTCGGAGTGGACCGGGCGGCTGTTCTGCTGGATCATCGTCCCGCTGATGCTGGGCACGACCTACGAGGTCCTCGCGCGGTACGTGTTCAACGCGCCGACGATCTGGGCCTATGACTTGAGCTACATGCTCTATGGGGGCCACTTCATGCTCGGGGCGGGCTACACGCTGCTCCGCGGCGGCCACATCCGGACCGACATCTTCTACCAGAACTGGTCGCCCCGCACGCGCGCCACCGTCGACGCGCTGCTCTACCTGCTGTTCTTCTTCCCCGGGATGGCGTTCTACTTCTGGATGGGCACGCAGGAAGCCGTGCAGTCGTGGTCCATCGGCGAGCGTTCTGACGCGAGCCCCTGGCGCCCGCTGATCTCTCCGTTGAAGACGGCCATGCCGGCCGGCGCGCTGCTGCTGATCTTCCAGGGGATCTCGGAGTTCATCAAGAGCGCGTACCTCGCGCTGAAGGGGCGCGCGCTGTGAGCGGGGAGATCCTCGGGCTCATCCTCCTCGCGGCGCTCCTCACCGGCATCTTCGTCGGCTTCCCGATCGCGTTCACCCTCATCATCCTCAGCATCGTCTTCGGGTACATCGGCTTCGGCGACGTCGTCTTCTACCTCATGGTCTTCCAGAGCATCGGGATGATGAAGGAGGAGACGCTCGCGGCCGTGCCGCTCTTCATCTTCATGGGGCACATCCTCGAGCAAGCGGGGTTGATGGAGCGGCTGTTCAACGCGTTCCGGCTGATCCTGGCGCCCGTGCGCGGCTCGCTCTACCTCGGGGTGCTCCTCACCGCGACCATCTTCGCCACCGCCACCGGGATCATCGGCGCCTCGGTGACGGTCATGGGACTCATGGCGGGGCCGGCCATGATCAAGGCGCGCTACGACCCCAAGCTCTCGGCCGGGGCCATCGCCGCCGGCGGGACGCTGGGCATCCTCATCCCGCCGAGCGTGATGCTCGTCGTCATGGGGCCGATCGTCGGCGTCTCGATCGTCCAGCTCTTCGCAGCGGCGCTCGTGCCCGGCGTGATGCTCGCGGGTCTCTACATCGTCTACACCATGATCCGCGCCTTCATCAATCCGACGCTCGGGCCGCCGCTCCCGCTCGAGGAGCGGGCCACGTCCTCCTGGCAGATCGTCCGCGAGTTCTTCGCCGGCATCGTCCCGCTCTCGGTCATCATCTTCGCCGCGCTGGGCAGCATCATCGCCGGCCTCGCCACGCCGACCGAGGCGGCCGCCATGGGGGCGTTCGGCGCCACGCTGTTGACGTTGCTCTACGGGCGCCTCTCGTACGTGACCTTGCGCGACGCGGCCATCAAGACGCTCGAGACGTCGAGCCTGGTGCTCTTCCTCGCCGTCGCCTCCAACATCTACGGGGCGGTCTTCACGCGCCTCGGCACCAGCACCATGCTCGCGAACACCCTCGTGGCGCTCCCCGTGCCGCCGCTGGTGTTGCTCGCCGTCCTGCTGTTCATCATCTTCCTCCTGGGATGGCCGCTGGAGTGGCCGGCGATCATCTTCATCTTCCTGCCCATCTTCATCCCGGTGGTCCAGGCGCTGAAGTTCGATCTCCTGTGGTTCAGCATGCTGGTCGCGGTGAACCTCCAGACCGCGTTCCTGTCGCCCCCGGTCGCCATGGCCGCCTACTATCTCAAGGCCGTCGTGCCGAGCTGGCAGCTCAGCGACATCTACCGCGGGATGTCCCACTTCATGGTCCTGCAGGTGGTCGGACTGCTGCTCCTCTTCTTCTTCCCGCAGATCGCGCTCTGGCTCCCGAACCTCATCTACAAATGACATGGGGGGCTCCGGGCGCCCCCCAAGCCCCCCACGCCTCCGGGCGGACGTGAAGTCCGCCCTTCGGCGACCATCCACAGGTCCGCCCAGGGCGTGACCGGCCCGTCCGCTCCGTCCGCGCCACCGGTGCCGAAAGGCGCCGTGGACCGGCTCGTCCGCGCGATCGAGATGCTGAGCACGGCCACCGGATGGTTTGCCGGCTGGCTGATCGTTCCCATGACGCTGGCCGTCGCGTACGAAGTGACCGCGCGCTACGCGTTCAACGCGCCGACGATCTGGGCATACGACCTCACGTACATGCTGTTCGGCGCGCAGTTCATGCTGGCGGCCAGCTACACCCTGCTGAAGGGCGGCCACATCCGGACCGACGTCTTCTACGAGAAGTGGTCGCCGCGGACGCGCGCGACGGTGGACGCCGTCGGCTACGTCCTCTTCTTCTTCCCCGGCATGCTGTTCATCCTCTACGCGAGCGCGGGGGAGGCGTGGCACGCCTTCCTCATCGGCGAGCGCTCGGACTGGACGCCCTGGCGTCCCGTGATCTACCCGCTGAAGGCGGTCATCCCTGTGACGGCGGTGCTCATGCTCCTCCAGGGCGTCGCCGAGCTGGTGAAGTGCGCTCGGGCGATCCGAGGACCGCGCCCGTGACCCACGAGCTGCTGGGCTTCGTCCTCCTCGCCGTCTTCCTCTTCGCGATCTTCATCGGGTTCCCCGTCTCGTTCACCCTGATCTTCCTCTCGCTCGCGTTCGGCTACTTCGCGCTCGGCGACCTCGTGTTCTACCTGACCGTTCTCCAGACCATCGGCCTCATGAAGGAGGAGGTCCTGGCCGCCGTCCCGCTGTTCATCTTCATGGGGTACCTCCTCGAGGAAGGCGGCCTCATGGCGCGGCTGTTCCACGCCTTCCGCCTGCTGATGGGCGGCATCCCCGGCTCGCTCTACGTGGCGGTGCTCGCCACGGCGACGATCTTCGGCATCGCCTCGGGCACGGTCGGCGCGACGGTGGCGGTCGTCGGCATCATGTCGGTGCCCACGATGGTCCGGGCGGGCTATGATCCGCGCCTCTCGGCGGGCGCCATCACCGCGGGCGGCAGCCTTGGGATCCTGATCCCGCCGAGCGTGATGCTCGTCGTGATGGGGCCGGTGATGGGCGTCTCGGTGGCGGAACTCTACGCGTCGTCGTTCGGCCCGGGCTTCCTGCTCGCCGGTCTCTTCATCGCGTGGACGGTGATCCGCTGTGTCGTCAACCCGCGGCTGGGCCCGCCGCTCCCGCCGGAAGAGCGGACGGGCTCGGCCGGCACGCTCGCCGTCGAGCTGGTGCTCGGGATGGCGCCGCACATCATCCTCACGGTCGTCACGCTGGGGCCGATCCTGGCGGGGATGGCGACCCCGACGGAAGCCGCGGCGGTCGGCGTCGTCGGCACCGCGCTCATGGCGTTCCTCTACGGCCAGCTCAAGTGGAAGACGGTCAAGGAGGCGGCGCTCCAGACCGGCGTGCAGACGAGCATGGTCTTCTTCCTCGCGGTCGCCTCCAACATCTTCGGCGCCATCTTCACGCGTCTGGGCTCGGCCACGCTGATGACCGACACGCTCGTCGGGCTGCCGCTCCCGCCGATGGGGATCATGCTGGTCGTCATGTTCCTCATCTTCCTCATGGGCTGGCCGTTCGAGTGGCCGGCGATCGTGCTCGTCTTCGTGCCGCTGATGCAGCCGGCCATCATCGCGCTCGAGATCGATCAGCTGTGGTTCGCGACGCTGATCGCGGTGAACCTCCAGACCGCCTTCCTGTCGCCGCCGGTCGCGATGGCCGCGTACTACCTCAAGGGCGTGGCGCCGGACTGGAAGCTCACGGACATCTACTGGGGGATGGCGCAGTTCATGATGCTGCAGGTGATGGGCCTGGCGCTGTGCATCATCTTCCCGGAAATCTCGCTGTGGTTCCCTCGCTGGCTCTTCGGTCCGTAGCGCTCGCCGCCGTCGTCGTGATCCTCGGAGCCGGGATCATCTTCGGCCCACGGATCTGGAGCGGGATCCGCGACCGCCTGTCGCCGGCGGCGCCGCCGGTCACGGTCCACGCCACCGCCGACAAGGGCGAGCCGTGCGGTCCGAGCTTCACAGGCCCGGCGACCTACCTCTTCGAGCAGGCGTTGGTCGAGGTGAGCATCGACAACCCCTCGAAAGAGGACGTCTTCCTCAGGCGCATCCGGCTCGTGCCCGGGTGGCTCACCGGCGGTTTCTACGCGGGAGACATCCCCCCCGCCAAGGGCTACGACGTCGTGCTGGACGAGTGGATGGGGCTGCTCGTGATCGCCCTCGGCCACAGCGACCAGCGCGAAGCCGGACAAGCCGCGCTCGTCGAGAAGGGGTACGCGAAGAAGCAGGAGACCACCGCCGCGCCGACGTGGTGGGTCAAGCCCGATCCCGTCGAGGTCAAGGGCCTTCCCGCGCGGCGGTACACCGTCAGACGCGAGAGCCAGGAGCGGTTCCGTTTCCGCCTCGGACTGCGGGATCCGAGCAATGTCATCGAAGGACCGGTGCACCTCGAGATCGAGCCCGAGGTGGGCCCGCCCGTGAAGTCCGACTGGTTCAACATCGCCGTGTGTACCCCGGGGGGCCACGCCAAGCGACCGTAACAGCGCGCTTCGGATCGCAGGAGTGCGGGCGGCTCGCTCAGCCCTTCACCGAGCCGGTGAGGCCGGTGACGTAGTACTCCACGAAGAACGAGTAGACCAGCGCCACGGGGATCGAGCCCAGCAGCGCGCCCGCCATGAGCTGGCCCCAGAAGTAGATGTCGCCGCGGATCAGCTCGGACACCACGCCGACCGGCACCGTCTTCCGCTCCGGGGAGGAGAGGAAGATGAGCGCATAGATGAACTCGTTCCACGAGAGCGTGAACGCGAAGATCCCCGCCGACAGGATGCCGGGCACGGCGATGGGGAAGATGATCCGCACCATCGCGCCGAACCGCGTGGCGCCGTCGATCCGCGCGCACTCCTCCAGCTCCTTGGGGATCGTCTTGAAGTAGCCCATGAGCAGCCAGGTGCAGAACGGGATCAGGAACGTCGGATAGGTCAGGATCAACGCCCATGGGGTGTTTCCGAGCTGGAAGCTGCGGATGATATCCGCGAGCGGGATGAAGAGGAGCGTGGGCGGCACCAGATAGGTCACGAAGATCGACGTGCCCAGCATGCCGGCCATCGGGAAGCGCAGACGGGCCAGCGCGTAGCCTGCGAGGAGACCGCAGAAGAGCGAGATGAGCGTCGACACGCACGCGATGTAGAACGTGTTCCAGAGCCAGCGCGGGAAGGTCGTCTTCTCGAGCAGGTCGCGCACGTGCGCCAGCGTGGGCTGCAAGGTCCAGAAGGGCGCGTTGTTCACCGCGCGCCACGACCGATAGAGCTCTTCATCGGGGCGGATCGCCGTGACCAGCATCCAGTAGAAGGGGAACAGCGTTCCGATCACGAACAGCGTGAGCGGGATGTAGAAGTACACCCACTTCTTCCACCGGCGTTCGATGACCATCTAGGCGCCTTCCAGCCGGCGCACGTAGCGCAGCTGCAGCCAGACCACCACGAGCAGGACGGGGAACATGAAGAGCGAGATCGCCGCGCCCTCGCCGAGCAGGCCCGTGCCGACGCCGAGGCTGTAGGCATACGTCGCGATCAGGTGCGTGGAGTTGGCGGGGCCGCCGCCCGTCAGCACGTAGATCAGCTGGAAGTCGGAGAACGTCTGGATGATCGAGAACACGACCACGACGACGGTGACCGGCTTGAGCAGCGGCCAGGTCACGTGCCAGAAGCGCCGCCAGCCGTTCGCCCCGTCCAGCGACGCCGCCTCGTGGAGGTCGGGATTGATCGTCTGCAGCCCGGCGAGCAGCGTGATGGCGAAGAACGGCATGCCGCGCCACGTGTTGATGGCGATGGCGCACCACATGGCCCAGTCGCCGTCGGAGAGGAAGGGCAGCTTGGTGACGATGAGGCCCGCCTTGTAGAGCGTCCAGTTCACGACGCTGAAGGTGGGATCGAACATCCACCGCCAGGCGAAGGTGGAGAGCACGGTCGGGATGATGAAGGGTAGCAGCATGGAGGACCGCACGAGCCGCTTGCCCCGGAAGTTGCGGTTGAGCAGGATGGCGAGCCACATCCCGAGCGCGAGCTTGAAGATCGTCGCCCAGAAGGTGTAGTAGAACGTGTTCGCGAACGCCGTCCGGAAGATCGAGTCGTTCCACGCCTTCACGAAGTTCGCGAGCCCCACGAACTGCCCGGGGTTGCCCACGCTGGTGCTGGAGAGCGACAGCCAGACACCCATCACGAACGGATACGCGATGAAGACGCCGAGCATGACCACGGTGGGCGCGAGGAGCAGCGTGGCGAGCAGACGCTCGCTCTCCAGCCAGCGCGTGACGAGCGGCTGCGACGTGCGCGGGTGGGGGAGCGCCACCGCGTGACCGGCGGCGCCCCCCGACCCTCCTGCGAGCGGCGCCTTCACAGCGATACGACGGGGGGCGTGCTTACGCCTCGTAGACTTTCTTCAGCTCGCCCTCGGCCCACTTCACGGCGTCCTCGGCCTTCATGCCCTGCACGGCCTTGGCGTACATGTCGACGATGATGTACTTCGAGAACGCCTCCGTCGCCTTCGCGGTGGCGGGTCCGGCGTGGCCGAAGATGCGCGTGTTGCGCGCGGCCGTCCGGAACACCTGGAGCGGCTTGTCGACCTTGCCCCACATGGGGTGCTTCTCCCACTCGGTGGTGGCCGCCACGCTGTAGCCCTCGCAGACCTGGAACCACTTCTCGAAGTTCTGCTTGCTGTGGATCCACTTCAGGAAGTCCTTGGCGAGCTTCTGGTTCTTCGAGTACTTCATGAGGCCGTGCCCGTTCGAGAAGTAGAGCGGGAACTGGCCGGCGGGACCGGCGGGGAGCAGGGCGGCGTGATCGATGTCGGCGTACAACGGCTCGCCCTTGTCGTCCTTGATCTTGTCCTTCTGGCGCTTGGCGACGATGTAGATCGAGGCGCCGTTGAGCGACGCGGAGATCTCGCCCGCGTGGAACGCGCGGTTGTTGTTCGTGTCGTCCCAGGCCAGCCCGCCCTCGTCGCAGCATTCCTTCCAGAACGCCTGCATGAACTTCACCGACTCCAGGGTGCCCTTGGAGTTGAGGGCGACCTTCTTGCCGCTCTTGTCGGTCTCCGCCCCGCCGAAGTTCCAGAGCGTCGGGTAGGCGAAGGTGGGCGCGTCACCGAACGTGTGGCCGAGCGTCTGGCCGTACGGCCGGCCCTTCTTCTTCAGGGCGGCGAAGACCTTGCGCGCCTCGTCCCACGTCTTCGGGTACTCGTCGGCGCCGACCTCCTTGAGCCACGACTTCCGGTAGGCGACCGCGTTGCCGACGATCGAGTGCGGCATCGCCATCCACTTGCCGTTCACCTGGAAGGACGGCTTGTAGACGTCGTAGAAGCCGCCCTGCTCCTTGGCCACGGCGTTGGCGACGTCACTGACGTCCACGAGCGAGTTCTGGTAGAGCTGCGGCCAGTTGTACATCATGAAGAACAGGTCGGCGCCCGCGCCCGACTGGATGGCGGCGGTCACGCGCGGCTGCACGTCGTTGGCGTTGATGAACTCGAACACGACCTCGGCGCCGAGCGCCTTGGACGCCTCCGGCGCCTGCCGCTTCAGCTCGACGTCCGCCTCGGGAATGAAGTCGACCCAGCGGACGATGTGCAGCTTCTGGCCCTGCGCGTAGGCGGGGGCGCGCCCGGCGGCGACGATGCCCTCGATGCCGGTCACCGCGACCGCGGCCGCGGCTCCGGAGACCTTCAGGAACTGCCTGCGCTCGATGCCCTTCGGCTCCATGTGTGACTCCTCCTTGATCGGATCAACGGCCGCGAGAGATGCGAGGGTCCCGCGAGACCACTTCGTTGGGAAAAAGTGACGTTGTGATACCACCTTGGCGGCGAGACTGTCAATGAAGTCGCGGGCTCCCGGGCTTCGCCCGCCCGCTCCGGTGGCTCGCAGCGCTCGAGCGCCCGCCCGCTCCGGTGCCTCGCTGCGCTCGAACGCCCGCCCGCTCGGGTGCCTCGCGCCGCCTCGAGCGCCCGCCCGGCCGGGGCCTCGCTCCCGCTCGATCAGCCGGCGAGCGCCGGGTTGGGGAACGGCGCGACCAGCGGGCGCGGCGGCCGGAACGTCAACGCGATCGCGATGGCGCCCGCGCCGATGGCCGAGGAGCCGACGAAGAGCCACGCGTAGCTGCCGAACACGTCATAGAGCCAGCCGCCCGACCACGAGCCGAGCGCCATGCCGAGCGTGGAGACGAGGAAGACCGCCCCGTACGCCGTGCCCATGATCCGCTCGCCGAAGTACTCGCGGACGAGGATCGCGTAGAGCGGCATCACGCCGCCGTAGGACAGCCCGAAGACGAGCGCGAGCGCATAGAACGACGATGCCGTGCCGGTGAAGAGGTAGAGGAAGACCGCCGCCGCCTGGATCGCGAGGCCCACGAGCAGCGTCGGCTTGGCGCCGAAGCGGTCGGCGAGCAGCCCGCACGTCACGCGCCCCGCGACCGACGCGAGGCCGGACGCGCCGAGCACGGTGGCCGCGGTCAGCGGCGCCACGCCGCGGTCGATCGCATGGGTCACCATGTGGAAGATCGGCCCCGAGTGCGCGGCGCAGCAGGCGAAATGCGCGAGGGCGATGGCCCAGAACTGTGGCGTGCGGAGCGCCGCGGATGCCGTGAACTCGCGCCCGCTCGCGTCGAAGGAGGCCGTGCTCGCCGCGCCGGCCACGGCCGCCGGGGCCGCGCGGACGAGCAGCGCCGCCGGAATGACGACGAGCCAGCAGAGGTCACCGACGATCAGCATGGCCGTCCGCCAGTCGTAGGCGGTGATCAACGCCCGAGTGAGCGGGCCGACGGTCAGCACGCCGAGCCCGATCCCGGAGGACACCAGCGCGACCGCGAGGCTGCGATGCTTCGAGAACCAGCGCGTGGCCGTCGCCGTCATGGGCGCGTAGAAGCTGCCCACCGCAAAGCCGACGAGCACGCCGAAGAAGAGCTGGAACTGCGTGAGCGTGGTCGCCTGGCTCGCCATGACCATGCCGAGCCCGAGCAGCGCCCCTCCGCAGAGCACGACCGTGCGGGTGCCGATGCGGTCGGACAGCGCGCCCCACACGAACGACCCGATGCCCATGAAGATCCAGTTGAGGAGCGCAACGGTGGAGATGCCGGTGCGGGACCACCCCATCGCCTCGGACACCGGCCTCAGGAAGACCCCGAGCGAGAACATGGCGCCGAGACCCATGCAGGTGACGAGGATGCCGGCGCCGACGATGACCCAGCCGTAGAAGAGGCGGCGCTGCCCCATGGCGGCCCTACAATACCATCCGTCATGGACTGGGTCTTCGTCTGGCCGGGCGCCACGTTCGTCGCCGTGACGCTGGCCGCCCTCCTCGTGCGCGAGCTTGCGCTCCGGACGCTCGGTCGCTGGCTCCGCTCCGCGGAGGGGCCGTCGCCGGTCCTCGAGATCGTGCGCGTGCCGTCGGTCCTCTGGTGCTTCGTGGCGGGCATCGCCGCGGCCATCCAGGTCGCGGCGCTGCCGCCGCAGGCCGCGCAGGTCCTCAATCTCGCGCTGCTGGCCGCGATCATCGTGTCCATCACCGTGACGGTGGCCAGCGTGGTCGGCGTCGCCATCGTGCGGGCCGGTGCCCGCCGCGCCCTCGGCGGCGCCGTGACCGGCCTCGCCCAGACCTCCGCGCGCGGGGCCGTCTTCGTGGTGGGCGGCCTCATCCTGCTCGGCGCCCTCGGCGTGGAGATCACGCCGCTCCTCACCGCGCTCGGCGTGGGCGGCCTCGCCGTGGCGCTCGCGCTCCAGGACACGCTCGGCAACCTCTTCGCCGGGATGCACCTCCTCGCGGACAAGCCGATCCGCGTGGGCGACTACGTGAAGATCGGCGACGGCATCGAGGGGTTCGTGGTCGACGTCGGCTGGCGCTCCACGCGCGTGCGTCTGCTCCAGAACAACGTGGTGATCGTGCCGAACTCCACGGTCGCGAAGTCGACGATCATCAACTACGAGCTGCCCGAGCCGCGCATGTCGCTCCTGATCCGCGTCGGCGTCGACTATGCGAGCGATCCCGACGTGGTCGAGCGCGCCCTCCTGGAGGAGGCGAACGGCGCGGTGGGCGAGGTGCCGGGCCTCCTCGGCGAGCCGGCGCCCTCCGTGCGCTTCATCCCGGGTTTCGGCGATTCCTCGCTCGACTTCACGCTCGTCTGCCAGGTCGCGAGCTTCGTGGACCAGTACCTGGTCCAGCACGAGCTGCGCAAGCGGATCCTCCGCCGCTTCCGTGCCGACGGCATCGCGATCCCGTTCCCCCAGCGCGTGGTGCATGTGACCGGGAACGGCGCACCGCTGGCCGCTCCCGAGGGCGGCGCGCACCCTGCCTGACGCGGCGCCCCGGCGCCGATCAGGCGGCGCGAGCGTCCTCGTCGCGTGTCGCGGCCGGCCGACGGCGGACGCGCGCGGCGAGGCCCTCCAGCGCGAGATAGAGCACGGGCGTCAGGTACAGCGTGACGAGCTGCGAGAAGACGAGGCCGCCGACGACCGTGAGCCCCAGCGGCTGGCGGGCGGCGCCGCCCGCGCCGAGCCCGAGCGCGATCGGCAGCGCGCCGGCGATGGCGGCCACCGTCGTCATGGTGATGGGACGGAAGCGCACGAGCGCGCCGTCGCGAATCGCCTCCGCGGGCGGCCGCCCCTCGCGCTGCGCGTCCCGCGCGAAGTCGATCATCATGATGGCGTTCTTCTTCACGATGCCGATGAGCAGGATGATGCCGACGAGGCCGTAGAGGTCGAGCTCGCGTCCGAACACGAGCAGCGTGACGATCGCGCCCACCGCCGCCGCCGGCAGCCCGGACAGGATGGTGAGCGGGTGCACGAAGCTCTCGTAGAGAATGCCGAGCACGAGGTAGATGACGACCACGGCCACGAGGAGCAGGACCGCCGTCCCCGCCAGCGACTCCTCGAACTGCTCCGCCGCGCCGAGAAAGCTCGTCGTGATCGACGCCGGCACCCTGAGCTCGCGCTCCACGCCGCGGATGCGCTCGATCGCCTCGCCGAGCGCGGTGCCCCCGGTGAGGTTGAAGGAGATCGTGACGGCCGGGAGCTGGCCGACGTGCGTGACGCTGAGCGGTCCCACGTCACGGCGCAGCCGGGCGACGGCATCGAGCGGAACGAGCCGGTTGTCCGCCCCGCGCACGTGGAGGAGTGCGAGCGCCTCCGGATC
>JBQTHZ010000015.1:0-21924 GCA_052388515.1 Chloroflexota bacterium
CTGGCAGCGCACTTGGCTGGGGGCCAAGGGGTCGGAGGTTCGAATCCTCTCGCCCCGACCAAAATCTCACCCGACCTCGATCCGCCCAGGGAGACTCACTTCCGCTGCAGGGCGCATCCATCAAGGACCATGCAGACCCACAGCCGTGCCCCGGGGCGTACAGTCACGCCGAGAGGACCAGGCGCAGACGGAGGATTCCGGCGATGAGTGGTGGACCGATCGGAACGGGGAGCAGGGACGACCCATGGCGGCTGAAGACGCCGCCAGGTACGAGCGAGTACGAGATGTACCGGGACGAGGCGGCCGATCCACCCCTGTTGGTCTGCCAGGTCGGTTCGACGAAGCTCACCTATCACCTGCGGGCGATCGAGGACCTGCACGCGTGGCTCAAGGAGCAGGGTGACTGGGTTCCGCTCGGGGCGGCCGACGAGCAGAAGGCCGCTGCCGATGGCAGCGTCGAGGCGTGGGGCAGGTCGGACGCGAATCCGGTGGGTGGCTGGTACGGCCTCCGCAAGGGCTATCGCGGCCGCTTCGGGATGTACCTGCCGCCGTTGCTCGAGACGCTGGGCCTGGCCGAGCTCGAGCACAATCCGCGGAACAACCGGGTGCGCGCCCGCTGACCGTCGTCGGCGGCAGATGAAAGGGCGCGCATAGCGGGCTGCTCGCCGCGGATACAGAGAAGCGGCTGGCGGTCGCCCATGCGGACGCCGGCAGCCGCTTCACGGTCGCAAGGTCGCCGAGTGAGCTACTCGGTCGCCTTGATGTTCGATGCGCGCGGACCGCGCGGGTTGGACTCGACGTCGAAGGTCACGGCCTCGCCGCCGACGAGACGATCGAAGTCGATCGACTCACTGAGCCCGTCGCGGTGGAAGAAATAATCCTTGCCATCCTCGCCGGTAATGAAGCCGAAGCCGCGATCGGCAACGATCTTCTTGATGGAACCACTGGCCATGAGAGGCCTCCTAACGGTAGAACCGCAAGAGTACTCGGTCTTGCCATGTAGCATCGGGTTCGATGACGGCGCTCCCGCCCGCACCTCCATTCGCGCTCCGCGCCCGGCTCCTGTCCCCGGTGGCCGATGGGGAATTCCTCGACGAGACAGATGGCCTCCTCGAGGTCGACGCCGCTGGACGGATCACGCGTGCCGGCGCATGGCCCGGCCAGGAAGGCGATGCATCGGTCCTTGATCTGCGACCGTTGGTGCTCATGCCGGGCATGGTCGACCTGCACGCGCATCTGCCCCAGATGCCGAACGCGGGGCTCGGAAGCGGGCTGGACCTCCTGACCTGGCTCGACCGCTACATCTTCCCGCTCGAGCGCGCGTATGACCGTTCCGTGGCCGAGCGCCAGGCGCCGGCGGCCTTCCGCGCCTTCGCGGCCGCTGGGACGACCACCGTCGTCGCCTACGCGGCGCTCTGGGCCGAGTCGACCGACGCGGCATTCGCCGAGGCCGAGACGCACGGCATCCGGGCGGTCATCGGCAAGGTCATGATGGATCGGCTCACGTATGACACCGACATCGATCCCGGGGAGATCCTCGAGACGAGCCTCCGGCAGTCCGATGCGCTGGCGAGCCGCTGGCACGGAGCAGCCGAAGGGCGGCTGTCATATGCATTCACGCCGCGCTTCGCCGTCAGCTGCACGGCTGACATGCTGCGCGAGTCCGCCGCGCTGGCCGCCCATCACGGCGCGTACTGGCAGACGCACCTGTCGGAGGACGCTGGCGAGATCACCGAGGTCCGGCGCCTGTTCCCCGATGCGCGCGACTATCTCGACGTGTACGACCGTGCCGGTGCCCTGGGCGTGCGGACCATCCTGGCCCACGCGATCCACCTCTCTCGACGCGAGGTCGCGCGCATGGCCGAGAGCGATTCGAGGGTGGCGCATTGCCCCGCCTCGAACCTGTTTCTTGCAAGCGGCATGATGCCGCTCGGCGCGTACCGGGCCGCGGGGCTGGCGGTCGGGCTGGGGAGCGACGTGGCCGCTGGTCCCGAGGTTTCGATCTTCAGCGTCATGCGCGCTGCCGCGGTGACGCAGCGCGTCCTGGAGCTGACCGGGCGTGGCGACTCGGCCAATGCGCTGCGACCGCTCGACTGGATCCGGCTGGGATCGCTCGAGGGCGCCCGGGTGCTGGGCCAGGACGCGGAGATCGGCTCGCTCGAGGTGGGGAAGGAGGCCGATCTCATCGCCATCGACCCACGCTTCTCGAACCCGCTGCCGACCGACGACCCGCCGTCGGCCGCCGACGAGGTGGCCAGCCGCCTGGTGTTCCGGCCCCACCCGAACATGGTCCGCGGCGCATGGGTGCGCGGCCGCTTGCTCGCCGGCCCGCCGGGCGTCGGCGGCATCGGCTAGGCTTTCTCGCCATGGACCGAGTCATCCAGATCCTCGTGAACGCTGCCGCCCTGTACGTGGCCGTCCTGCTTGTCCCGAACCTGGACTTTGCGTTCGAGCCGGAGGGTGCCGTGCTGAAGTTCCTGCTCGTCGCCGTCATCTTCGGCCTGGTCAACGCCTTCATCCGGCCGATCCTGCGCATCTTCACCCTGCCGATCACGATCATGACGTTGGGCCTCTTCCTGCTCGTCATCAACGCCCTGATGCTGCTGCTCACGGATGCCATCTCCGATGAGCTCGCCCTCGGCCTGGTCGTGGGTGACTTCTTCGCTGCGCTCCTGGGCTCGATCGTGATCAGCATCGTCGGGATGGTGCTCTCGATGGTGATCGGGACCGGACGCATGGCCCGGCGCGCCTTCTGACCATCCGGGCGCCCGGGCCGATGCTCCCAGACTCTCGCGCTCCTGCTGCCGTCGGGCTGCTCTTCGGCATTGCGCTGGCCGTCGCCGTCATGCTGACCGGGCCGCTCCTGCTCTTCAACCCGTGGTTCACCTCCGCGCTCCAGGCGCGGCACGAGGTCGCCGCGGAATTCTCCACGTCTCGAGCGGAGATCGATCGCGTCACCGGCGAGATCCTGGTTGACCTCTATGCGAACGGCCCCTTCGACGCCGCGCTGACCCAGGGGGAGCCGCTGCTCGATGAGCGCGAGCGGTCCCACATGGGCGACGTCTCGCGGCTGGTCCAGCTGCTGGCCGGCATCACGGTCGTCGCGCTCGTGGTGGCCGCCGTCACCGGTGCCTGGCTGCGGCACGAGCGGCAGCGCCAGGGCCGCATCATGCTCATCGCGGCAGGGATCGTCGGCGTCGCGGCCGTGCTCCTGGCCGGCATCTTCGCCGCTGCCTTCGAGCCTGCCTTCCTCGCCTTCCATGCCGTGTTCTTCCCGCCCGGCACCTACCTGTTCAGCGAAGGATCGAACCTGATCGTCCTCTTTCCGCAGGGCTTCTGGCTCGATGCCTCGATCATTGCCGGGGTCGCCATCGTGGTGACCGCGCTGATCGTCACGCCCATCGGCTTCGCTCGCTGGCGAGCCGGCTCGCGGCCATCCGCCGAATCCTGATCTAGACTCCGCTCATGGGCTCAGGATGGAAGATCGGCCGTCTGGCCGGCATCGACCTCGCGGTTCACCCCAGCTGGCTGGTGATCGCCTTCCTGCTGACCTTCTCCTTGGCCGATGCGTTCTTCCCGCGTCTCATTCCCGGCTGGTCGACCGGGCAGTACTGGTTGCTCGGCGTCGGCACGGCGTTCCTCTTCTTCGCATCGGTGCTGGCGCACGAGTTCTCGCACGCCGTCGTTGCCCGCCGGCTGGGGCTGAAGGTCGCCGGCATCACGCTCTTCATCTTCGGCGGCGCCACCACCATCGAGACCGATTCGCGAAGCGCGCGGGACGAGGCGCTCATCGCTCTTGCCGGGCCGGCCAGCAGCCTGATCATCGGCGCTGCAATGCTCGGGATCGGCGCGCTCGTGCCTCAGCCCGAGGTCCGCGCGATCGTTGGCTGGCTCGGCGTCATCAATCTCGTGCTCGGGGCATTCAACCTGGTGCCTGGCTATCCGATGGACGGCGGTCGCGTCCTGCGCGCCATCCTGTGGCGCGTGCGCGGCGACCCACTGGCCGCGACGCGGCAGGCGGCGATCGTGGGGCGGGTCATCGGCTACCTGATGGTCGCCGGCGGCGTCTATTGGGCGCTCCGGTCACGCGACATCGGCAGCGGACTGTGGCTGGCGCTGGTGGGCTGGTTCCTGGCCACGGCGGCGGAGGCGACCATGCAGCAGGCCGGCGTGGAGAAGTCGCTGAGCGGCGTGCGCGTCCGCGATGCCATGGACGTGACGCCCGCCGCCATCTCGCCGAACGAGTCGGTTGCCGACCTGGTGAGTGAGCACATGCTGCGGGGCGACGACCGATCGTTCCTGGTGCGGCACGATGATGGCGGGTTGGCGGGCATGGTCACCCTGGGCGACGTCCGCAGGTTGCCGCGCGAGTCCTGGGCCGACCGGCGAGTGACCGACATCATGACCCGCTTCGGCGACCTCGCCACCATCGGACCCGATGAGCCCCTTGTCGATGCGCTCCGCCTCATCCAGGAACGCGAGGTCGGACAGCTGCCGGTCATCGGCGAAGAGGCGCGCCAGCCGCTCGGGCTCGTGACGCGGCGTGGCATCCTGCGGCTCATCGAGGCTCGCATGAAGCTGGGGGTATAGGTCGAGCCGATGCTGACGGTCGACGAGGCGCTCGACCGCCTTTTGGCGGGTCTGCGCCTGACCGATCTCGAGCGAGTCCCGCTCACCGATGCGCCGGGACGTGTGCCCGCCGCGCCGGACGTCGTCGCTTCCATCGACGTCCCTCCCTTCGCCAATTCCGCCATGGACGGCTTTGCGCTCCGGTTCGCCGACGGCCATGCGCCACGCCGCGTCGTGGGGGAGTCGCGTGCCGGCGGCCCGCTCGCTCCGTCCGTGGAGCCCGGCACGGCGGTGCGGATCATGACCGGCGCGCCCATGCCGGATGGAGCCGACACGGTCGTCCCGATCGAGGGGGCGACCGAACGCGACGGGATGGTGGAGGTCGAGGTTGCGCCGTCGTCGGGGGCCCACGTCCGCGTTGCTGGCCTGGACATCCGTCGTGGACAGCCGGTTCCGCTGCCGCGCCTTCCGATCTCGCCGTCGGCCATCGGCCTGCTGGCGGCGATGGGGCAGGCGGCGCTCGAGGTACGTCGCCGACCGCGGGTGGCGATCCTCTCGACAGGCGACGAGCTGCGCGACGTCGGTGCATCCCTGGATCACGGCCAGATCCACGACGCCAATGCTCCGGCATTGGCGGCCGCGGTGGCCGAAGCGGGCGGCGAGCCGGTCGTCCTCGCCCGTGCGCCCGACGACCCGGAGGCCATCCGCGCCACGCTCCAGTCGGCTGTCGGGAGCGCTGACCTGTTGATCGCGTCCGGCGGCGTGAGCGTGGGCGAGCACGATCATGTGCGCGGTGTGATCGAAGGCCTGGGACAGCTCGACTTCTGGCGCATCGCCATGCAGCCGGGCAAGCCGCTGGCCTTCGGACGCATCGGCGACGTGCCGGTCATCGGCCTGCCCGGCAATCCGGTGAGCGCGCTCGTCACCTTCGAGGTCTTCGCGCGGCCGATGCTGCGCGCCATGCTCGGCCTGGCAGGCGATGGGCGGCTCCGGGTTCGCGCGCAGGTGACGGAGGCGATCAGCAAGGACACCGCGCGCCGTGCGTACCTGCGCGTGAGCATCGAACGGTCGGGCGACGGCTACCTGGCGGCATCCGCTGGAGGCCAGGGTTCGTCACAGCTGCTGCCGCTCGCATCGGCGAATGCGTTGCTCGTCGTGCCGGACGGCATTCCTGCGACGATTCCCGGAACTTCGTACGAAGCAATCCTGCTGGGAGGAGTCGCATGACCCGGCCGAGCCATCTCGACGCCGATGGCGCTCCGCGCATGGTGGACGTGGGGTCCAAGCCGATCACGGCACGCCGCGCGGTGGCCTCGGCGCTGGTCCGCATGCGGCCGGACGTGCTTGCCACCCTCCTCGACGCGAGTGGGCCGAAGGGCGATGCGCTGGTGACGGCGCGACTGGCCGGCATCGGCGGCGCAAAGCGCACGTCGGAGCTCATCCCGCTCTGCCACCCGCTGCCGCTCGATACCGTCTCGGTGGAGCTCGAGCCCGACCGTGAGGCCGGGACGGTCACCATCCGCGCCGAGGCGCGCGCGACCGCGCGCACGGGAGTCGAGATGGAGGCGCTGACTGCCGCATCGGTCGCCGCCCTCACGCTGTACGACATGGCCAAGGCGCTCCAGCGCGACATCGCGATCGAGCGCATCGAGCTGCTCGAGAAGTCCGGCGGACGCACGGGCGACTACCGGCGTGACGAGCCGGCGACCCCAGCGGAGCACGAGGCGGTCGTCGTCACCTGCTCGAACCGATCCGCAGCGGGGGAGCGGGAGGACACGTCGGGGCCGGTGCTCGTCGCGGCATTGCGAGACGGCGGCTTCGATGTCGCCTCCGACGCGATCGTCGTCGCCGATGACGAGGCTGACATCGCGGCGCTGCTGTCGCGCCTGGTCGATGAGGGGCATCGGCTCATCATCACCACCGGTGGCACCGGACTGACGCCCACCGACGTGACCCCGGCCGCGACGCGCCGCGTGATCCAGCGCGAGGCGCCCGGGTTGGCGGAGCTCATGCGCGCCGCCGGCCTGGCCTCGACGCCGATGGCCGCGCTTGCGCGCGGCGTCGTCGGCACGCGTGGTCAGACGCTGATCGCGAACCTGCCCGGCTCGCCGAAGGGCGCCACCGAGTCGCTGGATGCGCTGCTTCCAGTCCTGCGCCACGCCCTCGACCAGCTCGCCGGCGGGGATCACTGAACCGGGCGCCAACGGCGCGTCCGCGCCCGCCAGCCGCGGCTACCATGGCGCCGAGCCCATGGAAGCCACCATTCCGTTCTATCCCCTGATCGTCGTGCCAATCGCCGCGGCGATCTTCCTGTTCTGGCGCCGGGCGCGCTGGCACATGGCCATCCTGCGCAGCGGACGGCCGCTGGACCGATTCGACCGCGTTCCGGAGCGCATCAAGGCGCTCGGCATCTTCGTCTTCGGGCAGAAGCGTCTCCTCCAGGACATCGGTCCCGGGCTCACGCACGCGTTCGTCTTCTGGGGCTTCATCGTTCTGCTGGCGACGACCGGCAACTATCTGACGAACGGGCTGGTCGAGACGATCGTGGGCTGGCCCATCGGGGGCTTCGCCTGGAGCGTCATCGTCCTGTTCGCGAACGTGTTCGTGGCGCTCGTGCTGGCATCGGTCATCTACTACGTCATCCGCAGGACCGTGACCCGGCCACCGAGACTGGCGCTGACGCGTGACGCGTTCGTCATCCTGGGCCTCATCTTCAGCATCGTCCTGACCGAGTGGATCGGGGATGCGTTCGCCTACGTCGTCGAGCCCGAGAGCCCATCACGCCCCTGGGCGGTGATGGCCGGACCGCTCAGCCTGGCGCTGGAGGGGATCGGCCGGGAGGCGGCTGCCATCGGTTACGGCGTCATGGGCTGGGCTCACATCGTGCTCGTGCTGGGCTTCGGCGCCTACCTGCCGTACAGCAAGCACCTCCACATCATCAGCAGCGAGCCGAACGTCTACTTCCGGAACCTCGAGCCCAAGGGCGCGCTGCGCAAGATGGACCTCGAGGCGGAGCCCGAAGAGGGCGAGGAGCTTCCTGTCTTTGGCGCGAAGGGCCTCAAGGACCTCACCTGGCGCCACCTGGCGGACGGGCTGGCCTGCACCGAATGCGGCCGCTGCATGGAGTTCTGCCCGGCCTCGATGACAGGCAAGACGCTCAGCCCCAAGCACCTCATGGAGGGCCTGCGCGACCAGATGGCGGCCGCCGAGACGGCGCTCGCCGCGGCGGCAAGTGCCCAGCGAGCGTGGAAGGGCGGCGCGAACAGGGGAGCGGCGGCTTCCGAGGATGCCCTCCAGCTCGCGCGCGGCCGGGCCGAGGAGGCACTCAGCCTGCCCCTCATGGACAACGCCATCCCCGAGGAGGCGGTCTGGCAGTGCACCACCTGCGGCTGGTGCGTCGAGGGCTGCCCGGTGCTGATCGAGCACGTCGACACCATCGTCGAGATCCGGCGCAACGCCGTGCTCGAGGACAGCAGGTTTCCCAAGGAGCTCAACGCCGCCTTCCGCAACATGGAGAACGCCGGCAATCCCTGGGGCCAGCCGAAATCCGCACGCATGGACTGGGCCAAGGGCCTCGACGTCGCGGTGCTCGGCGAGACCGATGCGCCCGCCCGGTCGCGGGCGGCCGGCGATCAACCGTGGCGCACGATTCACGCATCGGCGCCGACGCAGGATCCGCTCTCCGGCCGCATCCTCTTCTGGATCGGCTGTGCCGGCGCGTTCGACGATCGCAACCGCAAGGTGGTGCGTGCCATGGCCCGGCTGCTGCGCCAGGCGGAGGTGCCGTTCGCCGTGCTGGGGTCAGCAGAGACGTGCACCGGCGACCCGGCTCGGCGGGCGGGCAACGAGTACCTCTACCAGATGCTGGCCGAGGAGAATGTCGCGACGCTGTCGGCGGCGCACGCCGAGCACGGGATCTCGACGATCGTGGCCACCTGTCCGCACTGCTTCAACACGATTCGCAACGAGTATCCCCAGTTCGGGCTGACCGGCGTGCAGGTGATCCATCACACGCAGCTGCTGGATCGGCTGGTGGCCGACGGCCGCCTGGTTCCGGCCGAGCATCACGAGGCGGTCGTCGCCTACCACGACGCCTGCTACCTGGGCCGCTACAACGAGGTCTACGACGAGGGCCGTCGCGTGGTCGAGTCCGTGCCCGGCCAGTCGGTGGTGGAGATGGACCTTCATCATCGGAAGGGGATGTGCTGCGGAGCCGGTGGTGCCCGCATGTGGATGGAAGAGCGCGAGGGAACGCGCATCAATCACAAGCGCGTCGAGCAGGCCCTCGAGAAGTCTCCGGACGAGATCGCGACCGCCTGTCCCTTCTGCCTGATCATGCTCCGCGACGGCACGACGGACCTGTCTCGGACCGATGTGGCCGTGCGCGACGTGGCCGAGCTCCTCGCCGATGCAACCGGCGCCTGGCAGCGTGACGTCGCCGCAGCCACGCGACTCGAGGCGGTGGAAGACCGATGACACAACCGACCTCGCATGGTGACCGGCTGACGGGGCGGCGTTCGCAGCAAGGCCGGAGTCAAGACACCGCCCTGAGCTTGAACAATGCGCACGGGGCTGCACATTGGGCGGCAGATGGCGGCGCGATGGCTGAAGTTCACGCTCACGGCTGCCGGCGCAGAGCCCCGTTTCCCGGGTACTGCTCACGTGGGTGTGCATTGTTCCGAACGAGCACTCGCGTGTGGAACACTGCTCCGCAGGCGCACGTTACGCCACACCCGCACCCGGTGGCGTTTTTCGATTCCGAGGACCAGCCCGACGGAATCCGCGGATCCATACGGAATCCGCAGAATCTGGCTCGAATAGTTGCGGAAAGTTGACCCCGCCGCGCGCGCTGAGTACCCTCCGCCCATGGTGGTGCGAACGATCCAGCCGTCCGGCCGACGACCCGCGCTGGACGATCTGGACAAGGCGATCATCAAGTGCCTGCAGCTCGACGGTCGGCGACCGTATGCCCAGATCGGGCGCGAGCTGAACGTGCCCGAGGCCACCGTGCGTCAGCGGGCAGAGCGCCTGATCAGCCGTGGCGTGGTACAGGTCGTGGGCGTCACGGACCCGCTGGCGATGGGATTCCAGCAGCCGGCACTCATCGGGCTCAAGGTCGACGCCGGCAAGCTGACGGAGATCGCCGAGCAGATCGCCGCGCTCGACGAGGTCACCTACGTGGTCATCACCGCCGGCCGCTACGACCTCTTCTGTGAGGTGGTGTGCATCGACAACGACCACCTGCTGCGCGTGCTGACCGACCGGTTCGCCGAGATCGGCGGCATTCGTTCGACCGAGACCCTGGTCGAGCTGCGCTTCGTGAAGGAAAGCTACCAATGGGGGGCTCGCTAGGAGGGCGGCCGTGACGGTCACCAGGCGCCAGATCGATCGGGCACGCATCGCGGAGATCGGTGCGCGCGAGGAACAGTCCTACAGGGATCGGACGAGCACGAGCGCCGCGCTGTTCGAGCGCGCGCAGCAGTCGCTGCCGCTCGGCGTTGCGAGCTCGTTCCAGGCGTACGATCCCTATCCGCTGTTCATGACCGATGCGCATGGCAGCCGGATCTCGGACGCGGATGGCAACGAGTACATCGACTTCGACATGGCCTTCGGCGTGCTGGCAGCCGGTCATTCGCACCCCCTCCTGGCTGAGGCGCTCCAGCACCGCGTCGCGAACGGGACGTGCTACACGTTCCCGGTCGAGGACGGCATCGCGCTGGCGGAGGAGATCCGGGCGCGCTTCGGCGCCGATCTCGTGCGCTTCAGCAACTCGGGCACCGAGGCCACCATGGACGCCATCCGGGTGGCGCGGGGCTACACCGGGCGCGAGAAGATCATCAAGTTCGAGGGCGGCTACCACGGCCACCACGACGATGTGCTCGTCAGCATCCAGCCGCCGCGTGACGCGATGGGACCGGTCGAATCGCCGGCCACGGTCCCGGCCTCGGCCGGCATCCCGCGCAGCCGGATCGCGGAGACGGTGATCGCGCCATTCAACGAGCCTGCCATGCTGGCCGACATCCTCGAGGCGAACGCCGGTGAGATCGCGGCCATCATCGTCGAGCCGGTGCAGTTCAACATCGGCGTGGTGCCACCGCTGCCCGGCTATCTCGAGCGGGTGCGCGAGCTCTCGACGCAGCACGGCGCGGTCCTCATCTTCGACGAGGTCAAGACCGGCGTGGTGCTTGCCTGGGGCGGGGCGTACGAGCACTACGGCGTGCAGCCGGACCTGTTCTGCCTGGCCAAGAGCATCGGAGGCGGGATCCCGATCGGCGCCTTCGGCGGCAGGCGCGAGGTGATGGCCGTGATCGAAACCCTCGAGGGCAGCCAGCACTTCGCCGGCATGGGCGGCGCGCTTGGAACCGGTATCGAGCGCTCGACCATCCCCGGCGGCGCGACGCGGGTGGCCCATCTCGGGACGTTCAACGGCAACCCGCTCTCGATGACCGCCGGCCTGGTGACGCTGACGCAGATCCTGACGAAGGATGCTTATCCGCGCCTGCACGCCATGGCGGATCGGCTCACCGCAGGCAGCCAGCAGGTGCTCGACCAGCACGGACTCCCCGGTTACGCGATCAACGTCGGGCCGAAGGGCTGTGTCATGTTCACGCCGGCGCGCGTCACGAACTACCGCGACTTCATCGGTCTCGACTCGGAGCTGTGGGGCGCGAGCTTCTTCTACCTCGCCAACCGCGGGGTCCTCCTGCCTCCCGGACCGGACGACCAATGGACGCTTTCGGTGCAGCACAGCGACGCCGATATCGACCGATACGTGGAGGTCTTCGGCCAATTCGCCGCCGAGCTCACCGCCTGACCGATACGACGCTGGCGCCATGAGCGTATGGTTCGATGAGGAGGTAGGTGATGCTCGAACGCATGGCTCGGCCGCTGCGCGGCCTCTCGAATGGGATCGTGTCGGCCACCGACGCGGTCTATCGCGTATTGGGAGCTCCCGGCAAGCTGCTCCAGGACCTGTTGAACGGCTCCTGGCTCGGGCACTCGCTCCACGCTGTCCTCGTGGACGTGGTGATCGGCGCGGCGACGGCAGCGTTGCTGCTCGATGTGCTGCGCGTGTTCTTCGGGATCGAAGGCCTCGAGATCGCCGCCACCTGGGTCCTGGGACTGGCGGTGCTGTCGGCGCTCGGCGCCATCTTCAGCGGCCTGACCGACTACAAGGACACGTCACCGAACAGCTCGGAGCGTGATGTCGCCGGCCTCCACGGCCTGATCAACATCGTCGCCACCGTGGCCTTCGCGATCTCGCTCTTTCAGCGGCTGGGCGACTCGCATGATGCGGGATTCTGGGTGCTGCTGATCGGCTACCTGATCGTCAGCGTGGGCGGGTACATCGGTGGCCATGTCGTCTTCAAATACGGCTACATGGTCAACCACAATGCCTTCAACCGCGGGAAGCGGGCGAAGGAGTTCACCCCGGTCATCGCGGTGGCGGAGGTCCCGGAGGAGACACCGACCAAGGTCATGTTCGGCACGACCGCCGTCCTGCTCGTGCGCCGGGGGGACGTGGTCCATGCACTCAAGGAGACCTGCTCGCACGCCGGTGGTCCGCTCTCCGAGGGAGAGCTCAAGGGCGACACGATCACCTGCCCATGGCACTTTTCGACGTTCAAGCTGGCCGACGGCGCCGTGGTACACGGGCCGGCCGGGTCGCGGCAGGTGTCGTATCGGGCCCGGGTCAGTGACGGCCAGGTGGAGCTGCAGGGTCCTCACGACTGACGATCATCGCCGGTCCGATTACCCCAACCGTCCCGTGACGAGGGGACCCGGACGGCCACTGACCGATGGCCCTTTGGTTGCAGAGACGGAGCGCGAAGGCACTCGTAGGCTCGGGGACGTCTCCGTTCCGCATCCAGGTGCCCCGCATTGTCCCGACTTCGAGCCATCTCCCTGGCGATCGTCATCGTCCTTGCCGGCCTCTCCACCACGGCCACGGCGGCCGCGCCCACCTTCGACGACATCGCCACGTCGCCGTTCCGCGCGGACATCGAGTGGATCGCCGCGCGCGGGATCACCGGCGGCTGCGACGCGCGGCGCTACTGCCCGAACGGGGTTGTCACGCGGGGCCAGATGGCGTCCTTCCTGGCGCGCATGTTCGATCTGCCGCCGGCCACGCGTGACTACTTCGGCGACGACAACGCATCCATGCACCAGTCCGCGATCAATCGGCTGGCCCAGTCGGGCGTCACGGGCGGTTGTGACGCGGGACGCTTCTGCCCGGACGCGCAGCTCAACCGGGCGCAGATGGTGTCATTGCTGGCGCGCGTGATCGGGCTGAGCGAGGGCAGCGGCACGAACTACTTCCACGACGACAACGCGTCCGCGCACGAGGGCAACATCAACCGCATCGCTCGGGCCGGCATCTCGACGGGGTGCGGCGGCGGGCGGTACTGTCCGGCGTCCTCGGTCACGCGCGGCGAGATGGCCGCCTTCCTTCACCGAGTGGTCAAGCCGATTCAGCCGCCGACTCCGAGCACTGGCGCCCCGGCACCCGCGGCGCCGGTGAATGGGGCCGGAGCCGGCTATGGCGCCGCAACCGTCGGCGGCGCGGGCGGCGCCGTGCTCAGGGTGACGAACCTCAACGATGCAGGCCCAGGGTCGCTCCGAGCGGCCCTCGAGGCATCGGGCCGCCGGACGGTGACCTTCGCCGTCAGCGGCACGGTGACGCTGAACGACGACATCAAGATCAAGCATCCTCATCTGACCGTCGCCGGCGAGACAGCGCCCGCCCCCGGCATCAGCGTGCGCAACGGTTCGATCACCGTCACGGCCGGCGAGGTGATCCTCCGACATCTTCGACTGCGTCCGGGCGACGCCACGACATCCCCTTCCGACACCGACGCCCTGACTCTCAACGGCGTGAAGGGCCCCGTGACGAACGTCGTGGTCGATCACATGACGATGCTGTGGGGCCCGGACATCGGAGGCCTCGCCATCCTGGGTGACGTGAGCAATGTGACCGTCTCGAATTCGATCATGGGCGAGGGCCTGCGGCTGTCGCGGCACGCCGAAGGCGTGGTCGCCGAGGGCGGGCATTCGATGGCCGCGAACCTCACGCAGCTCGAAGCGGACTCACCGTGGCCGCGCCGGATCACGATGTGGCGCAACCTGTTCACGACCTCGGACGCGCGCATGCCCCGCTTCCAGGGCGCCGAGTGCGTCGACCTGGTGAACAACGTCATCTACAACTGGGGCCAGGACGCGGCGCATGGCAACCCGCGCAGCGTCAACGTCGTGAACAACTGGTACCGATCCGGGCCGGAAACGGATCGGTTCCTCCTGTGGCGTCCCCAGACGTCCAATGTTGCGCCGAACCTCTACCCCTCGGCGGTCTACGAGGCCGGCAACGTGTCCGATGGCTTCACCGGGAGCCGTGGCGAAGGAAGCGTCTACGCTGGGAGCGCGCGGTGTGGAGGGCTGTCCGTGGCGGCCACGACGGCCCGTGCGGCCTACGACACCGTGCTGTCCGGCGCCGGTGCGGTCAGCCCGCGGCGTGACGCGGTGGACGCGCGCGTGATCACGAACGTCCGCAACCGGACGGGCACCTTCTTCAACGGGACCGGCCATCCCACCCCGAACCCGTACTGGCCCTAGACGAACCCCACAACACGATCCGCTAGACTCGTGGCTCCCGAGCCCCGCCGCCGAACCCTGTGTCCGAGGAGCCCGCGTGACGTACCTGCCCACCGCCGATCACGACGAGCTGCGCGCCGTGGTGCGCGAGCTTGCCGAGGAGCGGATCGCGCCACGGGCCGCCCAGATCGACGAGACGGCCGAGTTCCCTGAGGATCTCAGGGAGCTGCTGGCGCAGCAGGATCTGCTGGGGACGTGCTTCGGGGAGGAGCACGGCGGCACCGCGCTCGACACCATCGCGCAATGCATCCTGGTCGAGGAGATCGCCCGCGCTGATGCCACGACCAGCCTGATTCCCATCGTCCAGAAGCTCGGCGCGCTGCCGATCATCCAGGCCGGCACGGACGAGCAGAAGGACCGATACCTCCCGCGACTCGCCTCCGGCGAGTGGCTGATCGCCTTCGGCCTGACGGAGGCCGCTGCCGGCAGCGACGTGGCCGCCAACCGTATGCGAGCCGTCCGCGATGGCGACGAGTACATCCTCAACGGGTCCAAGCGTTTCATCACCCACGGATCGGTCGCCAACCTCCTGACCGTCTTCGCACTGACGGATCCGGGGGCGGGCGGGCGCAAGGGTATGAGCGGCTTCATCGTCGAGACCGATACGCCCGGCTTCGCCGCCCCGCGCGTCGAGCACAAGATGGGGATCCGCGGCTCGCCCACCGCCGAGCTGACCTTCGACGACGTCCGCGTCCCGGCTGCGAACCTGCTCGGCGACGAGGGCGACGGCTTCAAGATCGCGATGGCGACGCTCGACCGCAGCCGGCTCAGCATCGCGGCCCAGGCGGTGGGCATCGCGCAGGGAGCGCTGGACGCATCGGTTTCGTATGCGGCCGACCGCCGGCAGTTCGGGCAGCGCGTGGCGGATTTCCAGGGCATCCAGTGGATGCTGGCCGACATGGCCAGCCAGACCGAGGCGGCGCGGCAGCTCACGTATGCCGCCGCCGCTCGCGTGGACGCCGAGGCACAGGACCTGCCGTACTGGACCAGCAGCGCCAAGCTCGTGGCCGGCGACACGGCCATGCGCGTCACGACCGATGCGGTCCAGGTGCTGGGCGGATACGGCTATATCACCGAGTACCCCGTCGAGCGCATGATGCGTGACGCCAAGATCACTCAGCTCTACGAGGGAACGCAGCAGATCCAACGCCTCATCGTCGCGCGCCAGCTCCTCCAGCGGGCCGGCGTGGCAGGCGGGGCTGAGCAACAGAGGAGCAGAGCAAGCGGATCGTGAAGATCGTCGTCTGTATCAAGCAGGTCCCGGCCACCGGCGCCGACAAGCGCTACACCGATGACCTGCGTCTCGACCGGACCGGCGTCGAGGCCATCATCAACCCGCTCGACGAGTACGCCATCGAGCAGGCCCTGCGCCTGGTCGACGACGGCAGCGTCGAGCAGGTCACGTACCTCTCGATGGGGCCCGAGCAGGCCGCGGAGGCCCTGCGCCGCGCCCTGGCCATGGGCGGGGATGACGCCATCCTGGTCACCGACGCTGCCCTTGCCGGCGCCGACGAATGGGCGACCGCCAAGGTGCTGGCCGCGGCGCTCGACAAGCTTGCCCCCGACGTGGCGCTGATGGGGATGGCCTCCGACGATGCCCGCGGGTCGCTGGTGCCGGGCGCCGTGGCCGCCATGCGTGACGTGCCGCTGCTGTCGTATGGCGCCGAGCTCAAGGTCGGTGAGGGAGCAGCCCAGGTGCGTCGCCTGTCGGCCACGGGCTTCGACTGGATCAGCGCGCCGCTGCCGCTGGTGGCAACGGTCACCGACCAGGTCGGCGAGCCGCGCTACGCCAGCCTGAAGGGCATCATGGCCGCCAAGCGCAAGCCGATGGAGACATGGTCGCTGACCGACCTGGCGCTCTCCGCCGACGAGCTCTCCGGAGCGGCCCTCACGCGGGTGACCGATACCCGACCGCCGGAGGAGAAGCCGCCGACCGAGCGCATCGAGAACCTCCCCCCGGCCGAGGCGGCGACGCAGATCGCCGACTGGCTGGCCGCACGAAAGCTGATGTGAGACCGATGAGCAACGACATCCTCTTCCTCGCCGAGTTCGCCGCCGGAAAGCCGGCGCGCTCCGCACTCGAGCTTGCCACGGGGGCGGTCGAGCTGGCCTCGCAGTCCGGCGGCGCGGCGGTGGCGCTCGCCTACGGCTCGGGCGCCGCGGATGGCGCCTCCGCACTCGGCGCACAGGGTGCCGCGCGGGCAGTCGTCCTGGGCGACGAGGACCGGCCGGCCATCACGTACGCCCCCGCCGCCGTCGCCGCGGTGCGCGACGCCGACCCGCTGGCAGTCCTGGCGCCGGCCACGCCCAACGGCCGCGACCTGGCGGCCGTGCTGGTCGGCAGCCTCCACGTGCCCGCGTTCGGGCCGGTCCGCGCGGCGCGTGTGATCGACGGCGTGCTCGAGACCGAGCAGGCGACCCTCCAGGGCAGCGTCATCACCACGGCACGGCCGGCGGACGGGGCGCCGTCGCCGTCCATCGCGCTGGTGCTGGCGAACACGTTCACCCCGGCCGAGGGCGGAACGGGCAGCGCGGAGGTGGTACCGGCGCCGGAGGCCGCGGACTACGCCTTCGCGAAGGCGACCGTATCCGAGAGCCACGAGGCGGAGGCGAAGGTGGTCAACCTCGAGGAGGCGACCGTCATCGTGGCCGGCGGGCGCGGTGTCGGCGGCGAAGAGGGCTTCGAGCCGCTGCACGACCTGGCCGGCGCGCTGGGTGGTGCGGTGGGTGCCTCGCGCGCGGCGGCGGATGCCGGCTGGATTGCGTACCAGCTCCAGATCGGCCAGACCGGCAAGGTGGTCAAGCCGTCGCTCTACATCGGTGTCGGCATCAGTGGCGCCATTCAGCACCGCGTCGGCATGCAGACAGCAGAGCATGTGATCGCCATCAACCGTGACCCGGATGCACCCATCGGCGAATTCGCCGACCTGTTCGTGGTCGGTGACCTGTTCCAGATCGTGCCCGCGCTGACCGAGGAGATTCGGCGGCGCAAGGGCTCGGAAGGGGCGTAGGCTACGACGATGCGTGCATTGTTCGGCGGTCGGCGACGGAGGGTCTTCGGCCATGGCAAGGAGCTTGGCCATTACCGAAACGAGGCGTTTCAGATCACGGAGCGCATCGACGCCCTGCTGGGGTCGGTCGCGGATGAGATCGACGCGCTCCGTCGCCGGGACCTGGATCCGGAGGAGGCGGTGGCCCGGCTCAGCGCGCAGGAGGATCTGCTCGACGAGGAGGTCTCACGGCTGCAGGCCATGATGGCGCCGGAGGAGCTCCACGGCCTCCACATGGAGTACGAGGCGAATCTCGAGCGCGCGCTGCGCGGCGTCGTCACCGCCGAGCGTGGCTGCGGCATCACGCGTCTGCCGCATCGGCCTCCGGAGGACGAGGAGCCGTTCATCTACTACAAGCGCGGCTATGCCAACGTGACCCACGCGCGGATGCGGATGGCCGAGATCGTCGACGTGCTTCTGGTCTGGGAGCCCGGGACGCCGGCCGACGCATCAGTCACCGGCCGTCTCGAGCGGACACGCGAGGGTTAAGGGCAGCCGCACGCCGCGTAACCCGTGCCACAGGGCTATGGGCGAACCAGACGCGGCTCCGTGGTCACCTACTCGCGCTACGGGTCAGATCGTGCCTCTACCTGGCTGATTGCACTGCCGGGTAGGCGTGAGCCCCGCCCCGCGGGTCATGCCGACCCCGACCGGTCTCGCGGCGGCCCGCGAGGCCGGTTTCTGTCATATGGCACTGGTGGTGCCACTAGCGCCCAAATGCTGTCCGCTTCGCTGTCACATGGCACCGGATCGTGTCCGTTGACTGGCGATCGGGCCGCCAGTGCCCGAGTTGACGGGAGAGATGGTGGCTACCGGCACTGGTGGTGCCGTCTGACGGAACCTGTCGGTGACGCGCATGCGACCGACTCGGCAGCGGCAGCACATCTTGTGGTATGCTGCCTGATGGTACAACCACTGGTGTAGTTTGGAGCGATCCTGATCCATGCGATGTCCACGTTGCGAGGAGACCGGCACCCGCGTCATCGACTCGCGTGACCTCGAGAGCGGCAGCACCATCCGACGGCGCCGCGAGTGCGAGACATGCTCGTATCGGTTCACGACCTACGAGCGGGCGGAGGGCGCGCGGCTGGTCGTGGTCAAGAGGGATGGCAGCCGACAGGACTTCGACCGTGAGAAGCTGCGCACAGGGTTGCTCAAGGCACTCCAGAAGCGTCCGGTCACGCTCGACCGGGTCGAGGCGGCGCTCGACGACATCGAGAGCACGCTCCGGGCGCGCGGCGACGCGGAGATTCCGTCGACCGAGATCGGCCGCCTGGCGACCGACGCGCTGCGCGAGCTCGACCAGCTGGCCTACATCCGCTTCGCATCGGTCTATCACGCGTACGACGACATCGAGACGCTTCAGCGCGAGGTGGATCGGCTCATCAGGCAGCGACCGGGCACGTAAGATCAGCGACGCATGATCCTGTCCGATCGCGACATCCGGGCCGAGATCGACGCCGGTCGCATCGTCGTCGACCCCTATACGCCCGAAGCCGTGCAGCCATCGAGCGTCGACCTGCATCTCGGGAACCGCTTTCGGGTCTTTCGCAACAACCGGACCGCGGTGATCGATCCGCGCGCCGATCAGCCGGAGCTCACCGAGCTGGTCGAGGTCAGCGGTGACGAGCCCTTCATCCTCCATCCCGGCGAGTTCGTGCTCGGCGCGACCCTCGAGCGCGTGGGCCTTCCTGACGACCTCGTGGCCCGATTGGAGGGTAAGAGCTCGCTTGGGCGCCTCGGTCTGCTCATCCACTCGACGGCCGGGTACGTGGATCCCGGTTGGGAAGGCACGCTCACCCTGGAGCTGAGCAACGTCGCCAACCTGCCGATCAAGCTGTACGACGGCATGAAGATCGGCCAGATCAGCTTTCAGCGGCTCAGCTCGCCGGTGGAGGTCGGCTATGGTGACGAGCGCATCGGCTCCAAGTACCGAGGGCAGACCGATCCGACCGCGAGCCGCTACCACGCGGACTTCGAGCGTGGCCGCGTGAACCGGTGACCCAGCCGCTGCACGAGATCAGCGATCCGCGTCGGTACGCGGGAAACGTCATCGTCCGAGTGATTCGTGCCGGCTGGTTCCGGCCGGATGCCGGTGGCTTCTTCGGGGTCGTCCCGCGCCCGCTCTGGAGCCGCCTGGTGGAGACCGATGAGCGCGGACGCCTGCGATGCCGGCTGAACCTGCTGCTGGTCGAAGCCAGCGGCAAGCGCATCCTCGTCGAGACAGGCACGGGCGTGCGCATGACCGACAAGGACCGCGACCTCAAGGGCGTCGAGGGTGGGGACCCGGCCGATGCGTTGCGCGCGGTGGGGGAGGATCCCGCTTCGATCGACTTCGTGGTCGTCTCACACCTTCACTACGATCATGCCGGCGGCATGATCGGCTCCGATGGGCGGCCCGCCTTCGTGAACGCCCGCTATGTCGTCCAGCGCGACGAGGCAGAGGCGGCTCACGGTGACGAGCTGCGACTGCAGGGCATCATGGAGGTGGAGCAGCTCGACCTGGTCCGCGCGGCGGGTCAGCTGGCCGAGGTGAACGGCGAGGTCGAGCTGGTGTCGGGGGTTCGCGTCCTGCGAACGGGCGGCCACACACGAGGCTCGCAGGCGGTCCTCATGGGCATGGAGCGCCCGGGAGGTCGCGCCGGGGACCCGACCGATCGCGCCATCTTCTGGGGCGACCTGATCCCGACCCGTTGGCAGGTCCCGGTGCGCTGGACGAGCGCCTACGACGACTACCCGATCGACGCCATCGAGGTCCGCAACGAGCTGGTGCGACGCGCGGCCGCCGAGGGCTGGTGGTGCTATTTCACGCACGATCCGGGAGCATTGCCGGTGAGGATCGAGTCGAACGAGAAGGGCGGGTTCGGGGCCGCGTCCTGAGTCCGCGTCGTGCGACTCGAGGATTCGGCCACGTGGTCCGTTCGGCGTCTCGAGGTCATGCCCACCGACTGATCCTGCGGATATCGCTAGAATGGTGGAGCCACGTTCTGCCCGATCCCTTCGTTCGAAAGGACGTCCATCCTGTGACTCGATTCAATAACCTGCTGCGCCGAGGCATGGTGTTCAGCGCGGTGATCGCGCTGGTTGCACTCCTGGCCGCTTGCGGCAGCTCCACCGACACCGGCGACGGCGGCGACGACACCGGGGGCGGCACGGTTGCCGTGACCGATGGCGTCGTCGAGCTCAGCGCCGCTGACCTGGCCTTCGACGCGAACGTCATCCAGGCCACGGCCGGAGAGGCCTTCACGATCACCTTCACCAACAACGATTCGGCGCCTCACAACGTCTCGGTCTACACCGAGGAGGGAGGCGAGGAGATCGTTCTCGGTGATGTGATCAACGAGGGGGAGACCGCCGAGGTCGAAGTGCCGGCGCTCGACGCGGGCGAGTACTTCTTCGTCTGCGACATCCATCCCGAGATGACCGGCTCCATCGTCGTCGAAGCCTGACATTTTCGACCGTCCGAACCGTCGTCTGGGGCCGCCGAACCGTCCCGATCACACGAGGCGCGCGTCCGGCGCGCCCGGGCCGGCCCTGGACCGCGGTGCATCGGGACGCTGCGCACCTGGCGGTCAGCCCGAATCGAGGAGCTCGTCGAGGATGGCCACCATGCGTGCCGGGTCGAGCGGGCCGACCACCTCACGCAGCACGGTGCCCTCGGCGCCGATGAAGTAGTGCCGCGGCAGGCCATCGGTCCCGGCCCAGCGGTAGTAGGTCTCCAGCGTCGGATCGAGCAGGATCGGATAGTTGACGCCGTAGCGGTCGACGAAGTCGGTGACGGCATCACGCCCCTCGCCCCAGTCAACCCCCAGGATGAGGAGCTCGTCCGGGTAGGCCTCGGCCAGGCGCTGCATGGCCGGCATCTCGGTACGGCACGGCTCGCAGCTGGTGGCCCAGAAGTTGACCCACACCAGGCGTCCGTCGGCATCGGCCAGCGACCACGTTCGACCGTCGAGGTCCTCGGCCCGCAATTCGGGTGCCGGCTGTCCGACCAATGAGCCGATGCGTCCGTCGGGCTCTCCGCGCAGCAACGGGATTGTTGCCAGCACGCCGAGCACGACGGCCAGGACGAGGATGCCCATCAGCCACAGCAGGCTCCCTCGCCGCCGCCGCAGGATCGCCGGGATCATCAGCCCAGGACCGTCTCGACATCGGGGCGCGTGATGGTCAGCTCGAGCCGATCCTGGCCGTCGACGACCAGCACCGGGATGCGGTGCGCGTAGCGGACGAGCAGGTCGTCATCGGTCTCGATGTCGACCGCGTCCCATCCATCGGCTCCCAGCATGGCATCCAGCAGGACGCTCGCTTCCTCGCAGAGGTGGCAGCCATTCCGGACGAGGAGGGTCGGTCGAGCGGGCATGCGGCGGATGATACGGTAGGATCCGTCAGGCGCCGCCCCCGTAGCTCAGTGGATAGAGCGCCGCCGTCCTAAGGCGGGCGTCGGGGGTTCGAATCCCTCCGGGGGCGCCACAGGCAATGCCGCGTCCGACAGGGACGCCAGCACGGCGGGCTGATCTCGATACCGGTGGTGCGCCGATCCGCCGTGGACTCCGTTGCGGAGCCGGTTCCACCGGGAGCAGGATCCGAGCCACCTACACTCATTCGATCACAGAGGAAGCATTGGAGTCCTCGCTTTTTCGAGCCCGCTCGACGCGCC
>JBQTHZ010000016.1:0-6679 GCA_052388515.1 Chloroflexota bacterium
GGCGTCGCCATGAGCGGCTCGTCCGACACCGTCGGCAGCCGCCTCGAACGGTACGCGTCGGCCGCAGCCGGACTGGACGCCGAGACCAGCGGCGAGGGTCGCGAGTCAGCGGTCATCGCCGGGATCGGCCGCGTGATCGAGCGCCAGGACATGGCCACGCGCCTCTCGACCGACCTGGCCCGCGCGGACCTCAAGCTCAAGCCCGCCGAGTTCATCGTGGCATGGATCGCCACGCCGTTCATCGTCACGGCCGTGGCCTTCGTCATCGGCTTCGTCTTTCCGGCGTTCCGAACAGCCCCCGCGCTGGCAATCTTCTTCCTCCTCGGGGCGTTGCTCCCGAGGATTTATCTGAAGCGCCGGCAGGCGAAGCGCCTCAAGGACTTCGACGCGCAGCTTCCCGACACGATCACCCTGCTGGCCAACTCACTGCGCGCCGGGTCCTCGTTCCTGCAGGGCATCGAGCTGGTGATGCGCGAGTCGACTCCGCCGCTCAGCGAGGAATTCGAACGCGTCGTTCGCGAGATGAGCCTCGGCCAGAGCCTTCACGCGGCGCTCGACAATCTCGTGCGTCGTGTGGCGTCCGAGGACCTCGAGCTGATGGTCACCGCCATCAACATCCAGAGCCAGGTTGGTGGCAACCTCGCGACGGTGCTCGATGCGATCGCCTTCACGATTCGCGAGCGCATGCGCATCAAGGGCGAGATCAACACGCTGACGGCGATGGGCCGCTACAGCGGATACGTCCTGACCGCGCTGCCCGTCGGCCTGGGTGCGATCCTGTTCCTGATCAGCCCGAGCTACATGGGCGGCATGCTCGAGTCACCGCCCGAGCTGTTCGGCCTGCCGCTTGGCTATACGTTCCTGGCGGTCGGTGCATTCAGCATGTTCATCGGCTATCTCCTCATTCGCCGCATCATCGACATCAAGGTCTGACGACATGACACTCACCCCCGAGCTCATCATCGCCGTGATGGCGGCCCTCGCCGTCCTCCTCATCGTGTTCGGCGTGGCCGCGCGTCCGCAGGAGGATGCAGTCCAGCAACGCCTCTCGCAGCTCGTCGTCCAGCCCAGGACGCTGGAGGAGATGGAGCTCAACCAGCCGTTCTACGACCGAACCATTCGGCCCGTCATCCAGCGCCTGGCCAGGTTCGGGCGACGCCGGGAAGGTGGCGGGATGGTCGCTCGCACGGAAGAGCGCCTCCAGAAGGCGGGGTACCCCGGTGGGCTGCGCGGAGCCGACTGGATCGGCGTGAAGCTCCTGGCCGCGATCGTCGCAGCCATCCTCGTCTTCCTCCTCGGCCTGCTGCTCGGCGGCTTCGTGGTCGGCGTCCTCTTCGCGGCCGTCGGTGGTGCCTTCGGCTTCATCATTCCGGAGTACTGGCTGGGCAAGCGCATCAGCAAGCGCTCGATGGACATGGTCCTCCAGCTGCCGGACGCCCTCGACCTCCTCACGATCTCCGTGGAGGCGGGGCTGGGCTTCGATGCCGCGCTGAGCAAGGTCGTCGAGAAGATGAGCGGACCTCTCGTTGACGAGTTCCGACAGGCTCTCGCCGAGGTCCGCATGGGCCGTGCGCGGCGCGACGCACTGCGTGACATCGTGACGCGCTCCGAGGCTCGACCGATCGCAAACTTCATCGGCGCGATCGTCCAGGCCGAACAGCTCGGCGTGCCGATTGCCAAGGTTCTCCAGATCCAGTCGCAGCAGCTGCGCATCGAGCGCCGGCAGCGCGCGGAGGAAGCGGCTGCCAAGGCTCCGATCAAGATGCTCTTCCCGATGGTGGGATGCATCTTCCCGACGATCTTCATCGTCATCCTGGGGCCGGCCGTGGTGACCGTCGTGCGGGGCGTTGGGATCTAGCCGATGCTGCCGCCGGTTCGGCCGGCCATCCTGCTGGTCGACGACGACCTGAACCTGTTGTCAGCCCTCTCGCGGCGATTGCTGCGCGAGGGCTATGACGTCCGGACAGCGTCCACGGGCGTCGCCGCATTGAAGGCCCTGGACGCTGCATGGCCGAGCCTGGTCGTCGTGGATCTCATGATGCCGTCGATGGACGGCTTCGAGCTCTCGCGGCAGATCAAGCGAATCGCTGACCTTCCGATCATCGTCCTCTCGGCGGTCGACGCCTCCGAAGCCAAGGTCAGCGCACTGGAACTCTACGCCGAGGACTACATGACCAAGCCGTTCGATCCCGACGAGCTCGTCGCGCGCGTCCAGCGCGTCCTGCGCCGCGCTCCGGTCGGTCGGCCCCGGCTGACGCTGGACGCCGGCGACGTCGAGATCGATCTCGCGCTGCGCAGCCTCTCGTCGCCGACGGGAACGCATCAGCTGACGAGGACGGAAGTGCGCCTGCTCCAGGTCCTGGGGACTGCACTCGATCGCGTCGTGCCCACCGACCGGATCCTCGATCGCGTGTGGGCAGATTCAGACGGTGCGGACCCGTCGTACCTGTGGGTCACGGTGCGCCGCCTCCGAAAGAAGCTCGAAGCGGATCCTGACCGTCCGCGCTATCTCCTCACCGAGAGAGGCGTCGGGTATCGCCTCGCCTCGGGCCGCGCCGAGGGATAGCGGTGGAACGGACGGCGCTGACAGCCCGCATCTTCGTGGCGGTCATGGCGGGGGCCCTCGTGGCCCTGGTCCTCGGCCTCGTCTGGTATGCGTTGTCCGAGACGGTTCTCTTCGCGGTGCATCCGGCGCTGCTCGCCCTTGCTGCGGTGAGTCTCGCGGTCCTGGCGGCCGCCGTCGTCACGATCATCCTCGGAGGCAGCATCGTCGAAGAGGGACGACGCATGGTGGCCCTGGCACAGCGCGGGAGATCGACGACCGCCGATGCTGATCCCGGCGCGGCGTTCGAGCGGCTGGCGCTGACGCTCGACGAGCGGAATCGTCAGGTTTCGCAGCTCGCCGCGCGCGGCTTGTCTGCGCCCGTCGATGAAGATGCCCGCCTCGTGGCTTCATACGTCGTGGACACGGCGCGGACGGTCAGCGGCGACTCGACGTGGCTCCTCGCCGTCCTGATCAGCGAGTCCTCGGAGCTTCTGCCGGTCGGTCTGTACGACGCCGACACGCGCACCGAGCCGGCACCGCTCACCGACCTCCATCGTTGGGCATCTGTGGCATCCGGGACGGGGATCGGCTCGTCGGCACGCAAGATCGAAGGGCCGTGGGGAGCGTTCGTGGCGGTCGGCATCGACGTTCCGAGCCGCATGGCGGCGGTGCTGTACGCACCCTGGGAGGGGCGAGCCGATCCCTCCAACGCGGACCTGGACCTGCTCGCGCTGGTCGGACAGCACGGTGCGACGGCGCTCGATCACGCGCTCCTGTATGCCAGGGTTCGCGCCCAGGCCAGCGAGCTGGACCGCCTGGCTCGCGTCCAGGCAGACTTCCTCCGCGGCGTGACACACGACCTCCAGACGCCGCTCACCAGCATCCGCGCCCTGGCATCCGAGCTCAACGCCGGGGCGCAGGACGAGGACACGCGGAACGACCTCGACGTCATCGCACTCCAGGCCGAACGCCTTCGCAGGATGGTCAGCCAGCTGCTCATCGTTTCGCGCCTCGACGCGGGTGCGCTGCAGCCCCGAATCGAGGTCGTCCGTGTCCGTCCTCTCGTCGAGAGAGTATGGGCAGCCCTGCGACCCGCCGGGCATCGCCTGGAGCTCAGTGAGCACGGCCCACAGTCCCTTGCGATCGCGGATACTGATCGCGTCGAGCTGGTGCTGTGGGCACAGCTTGACAACGCGGTGAAGTACTCCCCGGGCGGATCGCCGGTCGAGGTCCGGATCGAGACGCGCCCCGCCGAACCCGCGCAGATCGTAATTCGGGTGCGCGATGTGGGCATCGGCATGGATGAGGCGACGCGCTCGCGCGCGTTCGACCAGTTCTATCGGTCCGAGCACGCGCGGCGACTGGTTCCAGATGGCAGCGGGGTGGGCCTGTATGCCGTGAAGGGCCTGGTCGAGGCCATGGGCGGGAACGTGGCGGCAACCAGCCGCCTCGGCGAGGGTGCTGAAATCCGCCTCAGCCTTCCGGCCGAGCTGGTGGACGCCGATGGGCAGGACCTACGTACTGGTGTGGTACGGCATCTGGCCTCGTAGTCTGCAAGGCAACTTGTAAGGTCGCGGCGGTACGGTCGCGACTCAATCTTCATGCGGATACCTTCATGCGCAATCTGACGGTTCGAACAGAGCACAGCCGACGGGGCCAGGGAATGGTCGAGTTTGCCCTCGTCCTTCCTATCCTGGTGCTGCTCCTGGTCATGGCGATCGACTTCGGCAGGGTCTTCTTCGGATGGATCGCCCTGCAGAACGTATCGCGAATTGCCTCGGATCATGCCGCCCGCTCCGCGGACGCCTGGCCGACCGCGACCGGTCCAACCGAGACCGAACAGCGCCAGCAGTACATCGATCAGACCATCGCGGATCTCACCGCCATCAACTGTTTCCCCGCGGACGGCGTGTGGGATCCGGCGGACATCCCCAATCCGACGTTTGAAGACGTCGACGGCAACGGCAACAACCGCGATGACAACGACCATGCGGTTGTCAGCCTGACCTGCAGCTTCACGCTTCTCACGCCCCTCGCCACCACGATTCTCGGCGGGAACCCAACGCTGACCGCGGAGTCGGCATTCGCGATCAACCGGGTCATCAGCACCGCGCTTCCCCCGCCGCCGCCTCCTCCCCCGACGCCGACCCCATCGCCAACGGCGACTCCCGCCCCGACCAACTGCACGGTGCCCGATACGGTTGCCGGAAGTCGGAATACCGCACGAAACCTGTGGGTTGCAGCCGGGTTCACCCTCGGCAACCTCAATGAGTCTGGCAGCGGCAACTTCACCGTCGATAGCCAGACCCAGACGGCCAACTCCAGTATCCCGTGCAATGCCAGCATGACCATCACGGAGGCGGGGCTCCCGACACCGACGCCGACGACCGCTCCGACCCCGACGCCGATCCCCACGGCGACGCCGATCCCCACCGCGACGCCGGTCCCCACCCCGACGCCGGTCCCCTGCCAGGCGCCGGTGGCGAGCTTCACCTTCACGCCAACCAACCCGACGCGACAGACGGACGTGCAGTTCACGAGCACGTCGACCAGCGTGGGATGCCAGATCACGTCATACACCTGGGACTTCGGAGACAACTCGGGCGGAACCGGAGCAACGGTCTCGCACCGCTACAACTACGGCGGCAACGCGGCATCCCAGGCCTTCACCGTTACGCTGACCGTCATCAATGCCGCAGGTTCAGCCCAGAGCACGCAGACGATCACGGTGACGCGATGAGGAAGCAGATGCGCACGGCGCGCGGTCAGTCCCTGGTGGAGTTCGCACTGATCCTCCCGGTGTTCATCATCCTCCTCGTCGGAATCTTCGACGTCGGCCGGCTGATCTACGCCTACAACACCGTCAACAACTCGGCGCGTGAGGCCGCACGCCTGGCCATCGTCGACCAGACCGTGAGCAACATCGAGGACGAGGCGGCCGCGGCGGCGGCGGGACTCGGAATCGACACGGCGGACATCGATGTCTCGTTCGTGAACAACGCCTCGGGCACATCATGCGGCGCGCTCATCGGGACCGATCGGTCGTCGGAGTGCAGCGCCGTGGTGCTGGTGCCGTACGAGTACCAGGCCGTCACGCCGCTGCTCGGAACGATCTTTGGCACGGTGGTCGTCACCGGCGAATCCCAGTTCCGGGTCGAGGCGAACTGCGTCGAGCCATCCGTTCCCGTATGCCCGTTGGGGAGCTGATGCGATGAGCTGCCAGTCCCCGTCTTCACCTGATTCATCGGCTTCATCCATTTCATCAAAGCGGAGTACGACCATGTCCATCCAGCACTCGAGCGCGTCCAGGACGGAGCGCGGCCAAGTCCTTGTCATCGTCGCCCTGGGCCTGCTCGCCATGGTGGCGATGGTCGGTCTCGTCATCGACGGGGGTCACGCATGGGGCCGCCAGCGCGAGACGCAGAACGGCGCCGATGCCATGGCAAAGGCCGGCACGACCGTGATCCAGCACTACCTGTCGGGCGACGCCCTGACCGATGGTGACGTCGGATGTGCGGTCGATGATGCGGCCGATCGAAACCTCGTCACGCTTGAGAGCGCCGTGTACTCGGACCACAACGGCACGCCGCTCTCACCACAGACGCCGGTTGGGGCCTGCGGGAGTGGCGGAGGCATTCCGGCCGGCGCACAGGGGGTGCTCGCGACAGCGTCGCAGGAGTTCGGAACCTTCCTGGTCGGCGTGATCGGCCTCGACGAGCTCACGACGGAGGCGGATGCGACCGCGGTCGTCGGCACCTCCGGCGGCATCTGCCCCGCGAGCGCCGGTTGCGGCGTCCTCCCGGTCACGTTTCCTCATCGCGCCGTCACGTGTGATGGCACCAATCGGCAGATCGTCATCGGTGACAGCGACTGGCCCATCCTCGACGAGGACGTCGACACGCTCGATGCCACCAACCTCGTCGTCCTCCCGTTGTGCACCACGGGCCCCGGCTCGGTCGGCTGGCTCGACTTCGGATGCGCACCGAACCTGGCGTCGATGATCGACGACCCTTGCAATGTCTACATCCCGATCCCAGCATGGCTCCACACCCAGACCGGCAATGTGAACTCGCTGGAGGACAACCTCGAGGCCTACACCGGCTCGCTGCCGGGGGTTGCCGAGGAGGAGGACGT
>JBQTHZ010000017.1:0-9710 GCA_052388515.1 Chloroflexota bacterium
GGAGCTGGAAACCGCGTCGAGGAGGACCCCGACAAGCGAAGCCCGCTCGACTTCTGCCTGTGGAAGAAGGACCCGCACCATCTCATGCAGTGGGACAGCCCCTGGGGGCGCGGCTTTCCGGGCTGGCACATCGAGTGCTCGGCGATGAGCCTGAAGCACCTGGGCGAGCGATTCGACGTGCACACCGGGGGGATCGACCTGAAGTTTCCCCATCACGAGGACGAGATCGCCCAGTCCGAAGGCGCGCTCGGACACCCGGTGGTGAGCGTCTGGATGCACGGCGAGTTCCTGACCATGGACGACGCCAAGATGGCCAAGAGCGCCGGCAACATCATCCGCGTTGCCGACCTTGTCGATCTCGGGCATGAGCCGATCGCGTTTCGCTACCTGGCGCTCACGGCTCACTACCGCTCCAAGCTCGACTTCACCGCCGATGCCATGCATGCGGCCGCCTCCGGGCTGGGACGCCTGCGCCGGGCGGCGGCCGGATCCGCGTCGTCCGTCGACCTGTCCGCGGAGCCGATGGCGCGCCATCGCGCCAGGTTCGCCGATGCGGTGGGCGACGATCTCGCCACACCGAGAGCCCTGGCGACCGCGCACGAGGTCGCCTCGGCTTCGGATCTGACCGATCCGCAGCGTCGGGCGCTTCTCCTCGACTTCGATCGAGTGCTTGGCCTGGGCCTGGGGGCGGCACTGCCCGATGAGGCGCCGCTCCCCGCGGACGCCGCGGATCTTCTCGAGCGGCGAGCCACGGCCCGAGCCGCCCGCGACTTCGCCGCATCGGACGCGCTGCGCGACGAGCTCGCCGCGCTCGGGGTCGAGGTCCGCGATACCGCCGCCGGCCAGGAGGCCACCGTTCGCCGCTAGGCCTGCTCAGGGACGGGGAATGACGAGGACCTGCCCAACCGAAAGCTCATCCTCGTCGGGAATGGCAGCGCGATTCGCGTCAAAAATCCTGCGCCACTGAAGCTCGTCGCCGTAGACGGACCTCGCAATGCCGCGCAGCGTATCGCCCGGCTGGACGAGATAGGTGTCGGACGTCGGCGTCGCGTCGGTCGGTTCGGTCGGGTCGGTCTGGCCGGTCGACGGTGCGGTCGACGACGACACGCCGGACAGCACCGCCTCACGCGAGGGTGAGGGGCTCTGCGTGATGCCGGTCGAGCCGTCGCGGCCGAGCGCGATGGCGAGGACAGCGGCGACCGCCAGCGTGCCCACCGCGGCGCCACCCACGATCGCCGGCCACGGCCGAACCTGACGCTTTGCAGGTGGCGGGGCCGCGGGCGGTCGCCGTCGTTGGGGCGCAGGCGCCTGTGACTGGCCCGCGCCCGCCGGGCGCCGCGCGGCGCTCGCTGGGGCCGGACGGGGCTGGACGGCCGTCGACGCTACGAACGTCTCCGTGATCCGCGGTCGAAGCCGGGCCGCAACGACCTGCCCCGGATGCAGGCAGAGGCGGCAGATGTTCCGACCCGGCACCCAGCAGATTCCGCAGACGAAGCGTTGGCAGCTCGGGCAATACGACAGTCGGTCGTCATCGAATGCGCCGCGCACGAGCCGGCCACAAACGTCACACGCGGAAACTTGCCTGTCTGCGTCCATTCAATCCATCGGATCCGGGACGGCAGTATCACACCGATCAACCCGCTCGACTAGGCCCTTGCCGGGACCGAACCGAGCTCGGCAGCGACCTCGTTCACGCCGCCGATGATGGTGTCGACCTCCTCGTCGGTGAGGGTCGGGTAGACAGGAATCGAGAGAATCTCCCGGGTGAGCTGGTCCGTGACCGGGAGCGCGTGCTCGGTGGGAAACGTCTCGACGAATGGCTGCTGCCGATGGATCGGCAACGGGTAGTACACGTTCGATCCGACGCCGCGCTCCTTCAGCAGTTCGGCGAATCGGTCCCGCTCATCGACCCTCAACGTGTACTGGTGATAGACGTGAACGGCGTTGGGACGCACGGTTGGCGTGCGAACCCCGACCAGCTCGCCGTCGTAGCGAGCCGCGATCGATCGGCGACGCTCGTTGGCCGCGGGCAGCTTGGCCAGCTGCGCGAGGCCGATACTGGCGTGGATGTCGGTCATCCGAAAGTTGTATCCCATGATCTCCGGGCGATAGCGCTCCCGCATGCCGTGCTCTCGAAGCAGTCGCGCCCGCTCCGCGACGTCCGGGTCGTGGGTCGTGATGATGCCCCCCTCCCCGGTCGTCATGTTCTTCGTCGGATAGAAGCTGAAGGCGCCGATGCCCCATGCCCCGGAGCGTCGTCCGCCGAGGGCCGCGCCGTGCGCCTGGCATGCGTCCTCGATGACACGCAACCCATGGCGGTCGGCGAGCTCGTTGATGGCCGGCATGTCGGCGGGGAGGCCGTACAGGCTCACGGGGATGATCGCGCGCGTGCGCGGCGTGATGAGGGCCTCGATCGCGTTCGGATCGACCGTGAAGAACGTCGGGTCGACATCGGCGAACACCGGCCGACCCCCGGCGTGGACGACCGGCGTCGCGGTCGCCGTGAAGGAGAACGAGGGCACGATCACCTCGTCGGCCGGCTCCAGGCCGATGCCGAGCAGTGCCAGGTGGATCGCCGTCGTCCCCGAGCTGGTTGCCACGGCGTGCGGGGCACCGACGAATTCGGCGAACTCCGCCTCGAACTGCTGGACGCGCTGGCCCTGGGCAAGCTGTCCTGATTCCAGCGCGCTCCAGACCTGCGCCTTCTCTTCGTCGCCCATCTGGGGTCGCGCGATGGGAATCACCGGCACATCTCCTCTTCGTTGGTTGCTCGGGCACCGGTAGCACCGGTCGCGGCCCGAAGGTTAGCGCGTCGCGCCCAACGGCGCTTCAGAACGATCATCCCGGCAGCACCATCTGCTCCACGATGTCGACGTACCGCTCGGCCTCTCGCGACCAATCATGATGGTCGGTGAAGGATTGCGCCGAGCGGGCTAACGCGAGTCGCAGGTCGGGGTCGAGGGCGAGCTCTTCGATGGCATCGGCAAGCGCCGCCACATCGTCCGGCGCAACGTAGCGGACCATCGTGTCGTCGAAGTAGGCGGTGGTCGCGGTGGAGCGCGCCACGACGGCCGGAATGCCGAGGGCCGCGTATTCCATCAGCTTGGTCGGCAGGATCCCGTCCGTGAAGACGTCGTTGCGGTTCGGCACCACGCCGATGTCGGCGTGCGCGATGAGCTCAGGGAGGGCCGCCGTCGGCAGCATCTCCGTGCTCATCCTGACCCGATCCGCGATGCCGAGCTCGGCGACGAGTGCCTCGAGATCCGGCACCAGCTCGCCGCGACCGTGAATGATGAGGTGCACCCGAAGGCGGTCACGGAGGGCGGCCATCGCGCGCACGAGCTGGTCCACGCCATACCGGTAGGTCAGCGTCCCATGGTAGATGACCGTGATTCGGTCGGGCGCGCGGCGCACCCGCGGCTCGCGGCGCCGGAAGAGCTCGTCGTCGGGCATGTTCATCACGACGTCGACCTTGTCGGGCGCGAGGCCACGCTCCACGAGCACCCGACGCCACAGTTCCGTCACGGTCAGCACCCGATCGGCGAACGCCGTGCTGATCCGCTCCTGCCATCGCACGAGCCTCATCGGGAGCCCGACCGTCCGTCCGCCGAACCGGCTGGCGAAGAACTCGGGCATCAGGTCGTGGAGGTCCAGCAGGACGCGCGCCCCGGTCAGCTTGGGCACCAGCGCCGCGAAGACGAGGAAGTCGGGCACGTTGTGCACCTGCACCACATCGAAGCGACGGCGCAGGTGCAGTACGGAGACGAGCGCGAACGCCCAGGTCCCGAAGACGACGTACTCGAATGCCTGGGATCGCAGCCCCATGCCTCGCTGGCGGTGGACGGGCACGCGATGGACGACGACACCATCGATGCTGGCGCGCTTGGGCTCGCCCTCCCTGCGCAGGCAGATCACGTCGACCGTGTGACCACGCCGCACCAGCGCGCGAGCCTCGCGCTCGACGCGGATGTCGGGGTAGTTGTTGTCGACGATCATGCAGTGTCGCATGGGCAGCAGGCGTCCTCGAGGGGTGCGGCGGGCGCCGGCCCGGGCCGGGCAGGCGAGGGCCAGGTGCGTCGTGCACGCAGCAACTGTATCGTCTCTCGGACATGCCCATCCGCCCACGGCGCTTTCGCAACGCCGATATCCTGCTCGCCTGGATCGTGGCCATCATCTGGATGGTCATCATCTTCGTGCTCTCCAGCCAGCCGGGCGTGGACAGCGGCAGTGGGCGGCTGAGGTTCGGCGCGGACAAGGTTGCCCACCTCGTCGTCTTCGGGATCCTCGGCCTGTTGGTGGCGAATGCGTTGACCGCGGGTGGGCTGCGTACGCGCCGATTCTGGTGGACCTTCGTGGTCTGCGCCCTCTACGCGGTCGTTGACGAAACGCACCAGGCCTTCGTGCCGGGCCGCGGGCCCTCCGTGCTCGATGTCTTCATCGACATGGCAGGTACCAGCGCCGGATACGCGCTCTTCGCCCTGCTGGCCGGCTCGAGGTTCGCGCAGCGGGCCGTCGCGAGGCGACGGCGGCCGGCTCCCCGCCGCACGGTGCCGGCCAGCGCGATCCGGCTGGCCCAGGTCCGACGCGACCGATGAAGAGGCGCGTGGCGCTCATCGGACGCACGCGTCTCGCGGTGGCATGCCTCGATGTGGTGCTCGGCGCCGGCGACGAGGTGATAGCGGTCGTTCCCGATGCAAGCGACGATGGCCGGGATGGCTGGCAGCCGTCGCTCCGCCGAGCGGCGGCCGACCGTGGGCTGCCGGTCCTCGATGCTGCCAACGTCAACGATGCGGACTTCGTCCGTCGGGTCGACCAATTGGCCCCGGACTTTCTCCTCTCGTTCCAGGCCGCTCCGATCCTCCGCGCTCCGCTGATCGGCACCGCGCGGATCGCGGCGCTCAATCTCCACTATGGACCGCTCCCGCGATACCGTGGCGTCTCGCCGATCGCCTGGGCGCTCCTCAACGGCGAGGCGTCTCACGGCGTCACCCTCCACGTGATCGAGCCGGGAATCGACTCGGGCCCGATCGTGACCGGCACGGACGTGCCGATCCGGCCGAACGACACCGGGCGAACGCTGTACGACCGCTGCGTCGACGCCGGCATCGGGCTGATGGCAGACGCCTGGCCAACGGTGCGAGCGATGACCGAGGTCGACGCCGTGCCGCAGGACGAGGCGCTGGCGCTCTACTACAACCGCTACGCCATGGACTTCTCCGACCGGGCCGTCCACTGGACCCAGGACTGCGAGGCGATCGCGAATCGGATGCGCGCCTTCATCTTCCCGCCCTTCCAGTTTCCGGAGGTGACCGTTCGGGGTGCGGGAACCTACGCCGTCCGCGCCATGAGCTGGGATCGGTTCCCCCACCGAGGGCGACCGGGGGAGATCCTCGAGGCCGGGCCGGCGGGGGTCGTCGTCGCGGCGCCCGGCGGCCGGATCACGCTGCAGTCCGTCACGGTCGGTGACGACGTGCTCGGCGAAGCCGACATGGCCGCAGGAGGGCTCGTGGTCGGGGGATTCCTCGTCTGAGGACGATCGCGAGCATCTCGCGAGCCGGCCGCTCGCCGCTATGATCCGGCTTCGGACATCATCGACCGCGCATTGAGGAACGCATGCAGATCACCGTCGTGGGACTGGGATACGTTGGGCTCGTCACGGCCACGTGCCTGGCGAGGATGGGACAGCAGGTCCTGGGACTCGAGTCGGACGAACGGAAGCTGCGTGCGCTCGAGGCCGGGCAGGCACCCTACTACGAGCCACACCTCCAGGGCGAGCTTGCGCTCCAGCAGCTCGAGGAACGGCTGACCTTCACGTCGGATCCCGGCGCGGCATTGCGCGAGCCGGACATCATCCTCATCTGCGTCGGCACGCCATCTCGGCCGTCGGGTGATGCCGATCTCGGAGCCGTCGAATCGGTGGTGGGCTCCATCGCCGATCATCTCCAGCATCGTGCCGTCGTGGCCCTTCGGAGCACCGTGCCGGTGGGCACCACGCGGCGCGTCGAGACCGCGCTCAACGAGCGGCTCGTCGATCGCGGCGGCCCGCCGCAGATCCCGGTCTTTGCGAACCCCGAGTTCCTCAGGACGGGCCGCGCACTGGATGACTTCATGCACCCCTCGCGCGTGATCCTCGGACGGACCGATGGCACCAATGATGAGGACACGGAGAGGCTGGCGACGCTCTACCGACCGCTCGAGTCCCCGATCTTCGTGTTCGACGCCGAGAGTGCCGAGCTCGTCAAGAACGCGGCGAATGCCTACCTCGCGACACGGATCAGCTTCATCAACGAGATCGCCAGCCTGTGCGAAGCAACCGGCGCCTCCGTCGATGCGGTGGTCCAGGGCGTCTCGGCCGATCCGCGCATCGGTGGGGACTACATTCGACCCGGCATCGGCTACGGAGGATCGTGCCTGCCCAAGGACGTACGGTCCCTGATGGCCATGGGATCGGAGCACGGCCTGGACATGGCGTTCACGCGCGCCGTGGACAGCGTCAACGCGGAGCAGCCGGCGCGCGCCGTCGCGCGCCTCGACACGGCGCTCGGCGGCATCGATGGCAAGCGCGTCGGCCTCCTGGGGCTCGCATTCAAGGCCGGGACGGACGACATCCGCGACTCACCGGCCCTCGCGTTGGCCCAGGCGCTTCGCGCAGCCGGCGCAGCGGTCGTGGCATGCGATCCCCAGGCTGGGCCGGCCAGCGCAGCGGCGGCCCCCTGGATCGAGATCCGGGAGTCGCCGGCCGACGTGGCAGCGGAGGCGGATGCGCTCGTCCTGAGCACCGAGTGGGCCGAGTACGTCACCGCCGACCTCGAGCCCCTGCGAACCGCCATGCGGGGCGACCTGCTGTTCGACGCTCGCAACGCGATGGATGCTGCCGGGGTCACCGCGGCCGGGCTCCGCTATTTGGCGGTTGGTCGCCCGCTGGCAGTCCCGGCCTGATCGTCCTCCTCGTGCGCCAGATCCGCCCGAAGCCAGGTGCAGAAGCGGTCGATCCCCTCGCCGAATCGGACGGTCGGGCTCCAACCGATGAGATCGCGGGCGCGTGATACGTCGGCGAAGGTGGCGGGCACGTCGCCAGGCTGCGCCGGCAGCAGCCGTCGAGTCGCGCTGATCCCGAGGGCTCGCTCCAGCTCGCTGACCATGTCCGCGGTGCGCACCGGGTGGTGGCTGCCGACGTTGACGAGAAGGTACGGATCATCCACCACGGCCAGGCGCACGAATGCCTCCACGACATCGTCGACGAACGTGTAGTCGCGCAGTGCCCGCCCGTGATCGAACACCGGAATCTCCTCGCCGCGCAGCATCCGGCGGGCGAAGGCATGGATCGCGAGGTCCGGGCGCTGCCGAGGACCATACACCGTGAAGAGCCGGGCGACGGCAACCGGAAGCCCCGTGACGGCATGATGGGCATAGCAGAGCGCCTCGCCGGCCACCTTCGAAGCGCCGTACGGTGACTCCGGACGTCCCAGCGCCTGCTCCTCGGTGAACGGCCTGCGGTCATCGGCGCCATAGATGGAGCTGGAGGAAGCGAAGACGACGCGTGCGTCCACCTCAGCGGCGGCGTTCAGCGTGTGCTGGAGGCCGACCACGTTCGTCGTCATGTAGGCGGCCGGCTCCGCGATCGATGGCCGCACGCCTGCACGCGCAGCCAGGTCGAACACGATCGCTGGGCGAACGCGCGCCAAGGCCCCGGCGAGGGAGCCAGCCGTCGTGGTGTCGCCCTCGACCAGCTCGAACGCGGGATGCCCGAGGGCCTCGCGCAGATTGCGCCGTTTGGCAGCGGCGGAATAGTACGGATCGAACGAGTCGAAGGCCGTGACCCGCCAACCGTCGGCAAGGAGCCGATCAACGAGGGTGCTCCCGACGAATCCGGCACCACCCGTGACGAGCGCGGTGCGCTCGTCCGCCGGGAGCGACGCCGAGGTCAGTGGTCCACCATGAACGAGTAGATACCGACGGCCGAATGGGTCCGATCCCCGAGCACCTGGTTGCACTTGACCACGAGCCGGTGCCAACCCTCGGACAGGCCACCGGTCGCGACATTGATCGCTCCCGACAGCTGTCCGTTGCCACGGCCGAGGACGATTCCCTCGTTGCCCGCGTGGAAGTCGGCATCGACGTGCGCGCTCCAGCTCGAAACGGTGGGCGAACCCTGCGACTCCCCGCCACCTTCGCCGTTCACGAAGCACTTGGCCTGGAAGGCGGCAGTCCCGTTGTATGGCCCGGGATTGAAGTCCTCGACCACAGCGCCGACGTAGCCCCAATCAAGCTCCGGGCTCGCCTCCCTGTACCAGGCGGTGGCCCGCACCTCGCGGTCGCGATCGGACCAGTTACTGTCGGCGCCGCCGTTCTCGACGCGAAGTGGGAGGATCGGTCGCGCCGTCTGCGTATTGCCGTTGGGATGCTCGAGGTCGGCGTAGAAGCGGAACAGCCGCAACCCGTCGGGCATGTTTCGGGTGTCGATCTTGAGGTTGTACCAGTACGTACCGTCGCCGACGGCCTGGTTCGGGCGAAGGACGATGTGCTCGTTCGAGTTGTCGTCCTGCATCTTGATACGCACGAGCGTTCCGGCGTTGTGGTGCAGCACGACCCGCACGTCGAAGGCCACCACGCCCGACACCGTCTGGCCCTGCGGGAAGCACATGCCCATGTGCATGTGGCCCAACCCGCCCAGCTCCGGAATCGGGCTCCACCAGTCCTGCGACTCGAGCCAGACTCGCGGTTCGGGATACGCGGTGCACGCGAGCGAGCCGCCATGCTCGCCCACGCCGCCCATCGGCGGCATCACGGCGGCCGTCGGCTTCGGCGTCGCGGGCGGCGGGGGTGCGGGGGTGGCGGCCGCCACGACCGGTGCCGGCGTCGCAACCGCGGTGGGCGCCACCGTCGCGTCCAGCTCCGGCGTAGCCGAAGGAGTCGGCGTCGGGCTGGGTGTCGGCGGTGCGGTCAGGAACGGGTCCCTGGCGACCTCGAACGAGGGGATCGGCCGATCGCCCTCGAGGACCGTGATGTCCGCCACCGCGCGCGTCTCACCGGCCTGGTCGCTGGCCCCGACCGTGTGAGGTCCGGGTCCGATGCTCGCCGGCAGCGTGATCATCGCCTCGAAGCTGCCATCCTCGTCCACCTGCACCGTCGGCAGCCACGCCGCGGGTTCGCCGTTCCATGTCAGGAGCAGGGCTTCGCCGGGAGCGAAGCCATTCCCGGTGACATGGATCATCTCGCCCGGCTGCATCTCGCCGGAGACGGAGAGCAGCGGAGTGTCGTCCTGGCGCAGGAGCGTGGTCCCTGCAAGCGAGATGGAGCCGAGGATGAAGAGGAGGAGCAGAACGGCGTACGACCGTTTGCGCATGACGGAGAAGGCTCGGAGATGGGGCACTAATCGAAATCCCGTTGTGGCGGCTGGTGGGGCGAGCCTGGTAAGCATACCTCACTGCACCGGACCGGACCGGTGGTGGGCGCGAGCCCAGACCGGCCCGTCCGACAGGGTCAGGGAGCGACGGTGAAGGGAATGACGCCGATGCCCTCGTGACGCTCGTCGCCATCGACCTGCAGGCCTCGGATCGACAGCTTGTGCGGCCCCGGCGCAAGGCCGGCGGTACTCACGGTCAGCGTCCCGCCCAGCGGCCGGCCGTCGTAGATGATCGTCCCGTCGGATCCTTGGTGGATGTTCGGGTCGTTGTGGACGATCGTCCGCGAGACCCCCGGCGAGCCGG
>JBQTHZ010000018.1:0-4085 GCA_052388515.1 Chloroflexota bacterium
CCGAGTGTTCTGCTCCCGTGCCCGTCGTCTGCTCGATGCCGATCTGCTCATGCAGCCGATGGTGACGGACGCCGCTTACCACGCACTTACTCCGCGATGGATCGAGGCCGATGCGCCGCAGAGCCCGACCTTCGCGTTCTATCGAGACCGATGCGCCTGAGGGCTTTGGCGGGCGCGATTCCCGCATTCTGTGACCACCCTCGACGCCTGAGCTGTGCCGCCGGGCGGACCTCAGGCTCCCGCAGCGGTCATGGATCGCGAAAATCGCGCCCGCCAGCCCGCTCCGGCGCGCTCATCGCGATCAACCGCGACGCCGCAACCGAGCCTAGTGGAGGCGCGAACCGCCGCCGTCGTCCGGATCTTCCTCGCGGCCACCTTCGCGCAGGAAGCGCTCGATGTCGGCGATCAGCTCGTCGCCCTCCGGCAGCCGTGACTCATCGGCCAGGAGCTCCAGGCGCTCGACGTGTGCCTTCGTGTCCTCGTCGTTGGCGGCGGCCGCATCAAGCATGTTGCGTCGCTCGAGCGCGCGGGTGGCGAGCGTTCCGACCGGGACCTCGATTCCCAGGTGACGCCCCAGCGCGGTGAGGAGCGCGATCGACGCCGTGGGGTAGGACGCGTTCACGTAGTGCGGCACCTGCGCGAAGAAGCCGACTGCCGGAATGGCCGACGTCGAGGCGGTCAGCTCGAGCACGGACAGGAGTGCGGCCGGCACCCGCAGGAGGCCGTCCGGACCCTGCCGGATCCCCTCGGGCAGCAACCCAGCAGCCGATGCGGTCGCCAGGATCGGGACCGGACGGGTATGCGGCACCGCGGCAGGGATTGCGCCAAGGCTCGCCCAGCTGGCCACTCCCAGCCGCTTGGCCAGCTCCACCACGTCCATCGCCAGCTCGCGCCAGCGATAGTCAGGCTCCGGCCCGCTCAGGACGAGCAGGTCTCGATTGCCGATGCGCGACGCGGTCAGGCGCAGCTCGGCCCAGTCGAGGCTCATCGGCCGTCCGTCCACGATGTCGAGCACCGGCCGTCGGGAGCGGAAGTCGTAGACGGCATCGGCGTCGAAGGTGGCAACCAGGGTTCCGTCCTGCGCCAGCTGAGCCGCGGCGGTGGTCCCGGCCGACCCGGCGTCCACCCATCCTTCGAGCGCAGCGACGAGAACGGGCGCGTCGAGCTTGGGATCCTCCTCGAGGCGATACAGCGACATGCCGACAAGAATACGGCGGCGCAGCCGCTACCGCGTATAGACGGCGAAGTGCCAGAGATCCACGTGCCCGGCGCGCATCGAGCGGTACCCGGCCTCCCCGAGGCGCCGTTCGATGCGCCGCACGTCGTGCACGTACCCGCGACATCCGCCGTGGAGCAGGTCCCAGACGTTCTCGGCGGCCCACATCGGGCGGTTGAGCAGCCCACGCCATCCGCGCGACTCCGGCACCGACAGCGCGATCCGGTCGCGAGCCGCTCCGATCAACGCGTCGACCATACGGTCCAGGTGCGCGTCACAGCACAGCACCCGGTCGGCGACGACCCAGTCGTACTCGATCAACCCCACGGCCGACCCCTCGCCCACCTCGAACGAGCTCCGGCCCTCGACGCCGATGGCGGCGGCACGCCGCCTCGCCACCTCCACGCTCGCCAGCGACAGGTCCACGCCCCGCACGTGGGTGGCACCCATCTCCGCCAGCGCAACGCTCACGCCGCCGGTGCCGCACCCGATCTCCAGCACGGTCGGGCGCACGATCGGTGCGTCGCGGAGGGCGTCGAGCAGCCGCGCCGACACCTCGACGATCTCCGGGAACCCCTCTGCGTCATCCCAGTCGCCATATTCGCGGTCGAATCGACACGCCACGCGGGGATCGGCGTCAGGTGCGCAGCAGGGGGCGGGAGCGATCGGTCCGTCGGTCTCGGTCATCGTTCGTATGGTGGCACGCGGCCGCTGCGGCGGACACCCCGTGGATCCGATCTGTACCCGATCAAGCTACGAGTAGGCTCGGAAGCCTCTTCGCCAGGCTCAGATCCCGCGGTCCGCTAGTCTGAACGACATGGCCAAGGCGAAAGCCCCCAGAACGACCGATGCGGACCCCGACCCGAACAAGCTCGTCCGCCAGAAGGCCGGCACCTATCGGACCGCCGATGATCGATTCGAGGTTCGAGAGGCCGATGTCGGCTGGTTCCTGGTCGACCCCGAACAGACGAACGAGTTCGGGCAGGAGCTGATCCAGGGGCCGTTCGCGACCCTCAAGGCCGTGCGCGAGGCGGTCCCCGACGCCCGGGCGGCGAAGCCTGCGCCGAAGCCCACGCCCAAGACGCCACCGAAGACGAAGGGGAAGGTGAAGGCGGAGAAGCCCGCGCGCAGACCCAAGGCTGAGCGCGAGCCGGAGCCACCGCCCACGACATGGATCGACGAGTTGCCCAAGGGCGAGGCCGCCGCCGTCCGCAGGCTCATCGGTGCGCTCGAGCGCGCTGGTATCCACGATGCGGAGTCGCTCGTCCGCCGAGACCGCGATGGGCTCCTGCCGGCCGTTGCGACCCGGCTGATCGAAGGGCGCCTGGAGGAGATCGTGGACGAGCTTCCGGAGCAGGGACGAGCGGCGGCTCGCGACTTCGTCCAACGGGTCGCCGAGGTGCTCAGCAGCGAAGGCAGGCCGAAGGATCCCCTTCCGGGATGGACGCTGGTGGAGGTCGGTCCCGAGCCGGAGCCGCCGAACCGGCGGATCGACCTTCGGACGTAGGACCACCATGCCAACCGGCGTCCGACGGGCAACGATCGCCGACATTCCCGCCATGGCCGCCACCATGGCGCGTGCCTTCGCCCACGACCCGTACTACGTCCTGCTTGCCGGCGACGCGCCCGAACGGAACCAGCGCATGCGCGACGGATGGAGCGGCATCCTGCGTTTTGGATCGGCGCGGCTGACGGACACCTACACGACCGATGATCACGGTGGCGTCGCCCTCTGGCTACCGCCGGGCCACGGCGGGCCGTCCGTCCTCGAAAGCCTGCGGATGATGCCGGCGATCGGGCGATTGTCCGGTTGGCGCCGACTGCGGAAGGTCAGCAACCTGATCGCCGAGCTCGAGACGCGGCACCGCCACCACGTGCCGACTCCCCATTTCTACCTCTCGGCGCTCGGCGTCGAGCCGGATCGCCAGGGCGAGGGCATCGGCACCGCGCTCATGAAGCCCGTCCTGGACCGGTGCGACCGCGACCACGTTCCCGCCTACCTGGAGACGGCCACCGCGCGCAACGTCCTCCTCTATGAGCGGCTCGGGTTCGATGTCGTCGAAGAGCTCACGTTGCCCACCACCGACGTCCACGGGTGGCTCATGGTTCGCGCTGCCCGTCCATCGACACGAGCTCCGCGCGCGCCTCGGCGAACTCCCGCCTGACGTCGTCGCTCGCGCCGTCGAGCACGAACGGCTCGAGGCCGTCGAGCAGCGATTGGCCCCGCTTCAGCACGTCACGGACCTGTGGGTCATCCGAGCCGAGGCTGTTGACCGCCGCTCGCGTCGAGACCGAGATCACTCGGATCCGCAGGCGCAGCGCGAGGTCGTCCATGCCCGCGGCGTGTGCAAGCATGATGCCGCAAGCACGCGGTAAGGAGAGGTCCATGGCCCCTGAGCGCTCCACGTCACCCACGCCGGCCGAAGCTCACCCGGCGGACAGTCCCGTCGTCTCGCTGAACGACCCTCGCGCGATCCAGATCCTGAGCACCGAGCACTGGAGCCTGCTGTCGGCCCGCTCTCTCGCCTACAACGAGGCCTTCGTGCGTGGCGGCATGTTCCTGACGTTCCTGTCCACGTCCTTCGTGGCCCTCGCCCTGTTCTCAACCGCAATGTCCTTCGGTGACGGCTTCCTCGCGATTGCGGCCATCGTCCTGGCGTTCGACTTCGTCCTCGGCCTGCTCACCTACGGCCGCATCATCGGCGCCAACATGGACGACATGCGGGCCGTCCACGGGATGAGCCGCATCCGCCACGGCTACACGGAGGTCGCGCCGATCCTGGCGCCCTACTTCACGACGGGCACCCATGACGACGAGGCGGGCGTGATGATCAGCTACGGGAGCCCGCCGAGCACGTATCCCCGTGTC
>JBQTHZ010000019.1:0-6745 GCA_052388515.1 Chloroflexota bacterium
GTCCGGATCGGCGATGAAGCGCTCCCAATCCGCTTCAACCCACTCGGCCTCGCCCCAGTGATCGCGGAATGCCTCGGCACCGGCGAGCCAGATCGTGCGGTACTGCTGCCGCGTCACCGGACGCAGCTCGATCCCGTCGGGCAGCGGGTAGGCATCGATCCCATCGAGGCTCGGCGCCACCATGTCGTAGAAAAACCGGACAGCCCGGTAGCCGTCGCCGAGGAGCAGAGCGGCGTTGCCTGCATCGGTGTCGGCGCCCTCCGACCCGAGCCACTTCGGCGACACGTCGACGTGCTCCGACGCGATCTCGCGCAGGCGCTCCTCGTTGTGCCGGTGCATGGCGCTGCCGATCCCCTGGCGACGCCACTCGGGATGGACGAAGCCGAAATTCTCGTACGAACGCCCGCCGTCGACGAGCTCGGCCCAGAACACGCGCGCGTAGGCCACGACCGACCCGTCCACCTCCGCCAGCACGATGTCGCGCGCCGGATCGCAGTTGACGAGGGTCGAGTAGTTGAGCCGGAGCTGGTCGAGGGTCGTGACCTCTTCGAGCCCGTCGGCTTCATGCGCCGCGATGTACACCCGGAGCATGCCGGGCAGATCCGCTTCTCCTCGGTAGTGCCGGAAGCGAAGCCCGGGAACGGCCGGTGCTTCGGCGGGAGCCACGTCGATCACGTGGAAGGTCCTCCTTCCATCGGCTTGCGCCATGCGGTGAAGCGATCGTCGACCGCGAAGCCGGCTTCCTCGTAGAGGCCAAGCGCCCCGCTCGGGTTGTCCGCGTCCACCCCGAGGGCCGCGCTCGTCATGCCACGGTCGCGGAGCACCAGCAGCGAGCGCGCGATGAGAGCGCGCGCCAGACCGCGCCGACGCCAGGCCCGGCGGGTGAAGACGGAATCGAGCCATCCGCGTCGAATGCCGAGCGCGTCGTTCTCCTCGGGGTGGATGCTGTTGTTCACGCCGCCGGCAATCTCGTCGCCGTCCCAGGCGATGACCCAGAGCGATGCGTCGGTATGGGGCGAGTCGAAGAAGCGGTGCATGGCGGCCTCCGACTCGTCGGACCCGCCCCAGTGGTCACGGAATGCCTCGCGGTTGGCGCTCCAGATCATCGGGTACTGCTCCGGCGTCGCGGGCCTCAGCTCGAAGCCATCGGGCAGCGTCACGTCGGGCAGATCATCAAGCGTCGGCCGCACCATGTCGAAGAACCACCGGACGACGGAGTAACCGCGGCGCTCCAGGAGCTTGGCACCCGGGCGCCCATCCGCGGCCCAGGCACCGAACACGGTCGTGCGATGCACGTCCTGGTCAGCTGCCAATGCGCGGGCCCGCCGCTCGTTCTCGGCGAGCAACGCGGTGCCGATCCCGCGACGGCGATGGGATGGATCGACGGCACACCAGACGCGGTATTCGCGCAGGTCTCCCTCGCGCGTGTCCACCCATTCCCGGCTGGTCCAGGCAACGACGCGGCCATCCAGCTCTGCCACGCCGACGTCGCGCGCCGGGTCGAACTGCTCCGACGGGCTGCCGAGATGAGCGCGCATGCCCTCGATCGTGTCGCGCTCGGCGATCTCATCGGCCTCGTTCTCGGCGTTGACCACGCGCACCATGGCTTCGAGATCGGATTCGCCGGCATAGGGCCGAACGAGGAGCCCGGGGACCGCCACAACCGTCATGAGATCACCGTTAGTTGCTTCCGCCACGCTGCGCCACGCTCGGCCACGACGAAGCCGCACGACTCGTACAGGCCCTGCGCGCCCGATGGATTGTCGGCGTCGACCCCGAGCGCGGCCGTATCCATGCCACGCTCGGCCAGGAGGTGGATGCTGCGGCCGATCAGGGCTCGCGCGAGCCCCCGGCCGCGCCAGGCGCGACGCGTGAAGACGCTGTCGAGCCACCCACGGCGCAGGCCGAGCTCCCTGTTCTCCTCGGCGTAGATGACGTTCAGCACGGCGCCCGCGACCTCGGCGCCATCCCATGCGACCAGGAACAGCTCAGGCTGGAACTCGGGCGACTCGACCCAGCGCAGGAAGCTGGCGTCGGACACGTCCCACCCGCCCCAGTGGTCCTGGAACGCCTCGTGGTCCGCCTCCCAGATGGCACGCGCCTGGTCGCGCGTCGCCGGACGCACATCGAGGCCATCGGGCAGCGAGAGCAGGTCGGGCCGGTCGACATCGATGCCGCGGCGCTCCATCTCGAAGAACCAGCGAACCGGCTCGTAGCCATGGTTGCGGGCGAGGGCGCTGCGCGCGACCTGGAGCTCGTCGACGTACATGCCGAGAACGGCCGGGCGATCGGTCTCGTGGCGTGCGGCATTGGCCACGACCACGTCCTGGGCGGCCGCGAGCAGGCGGCGCCCGATGCCACGCCGGCGGTACGCAGGGTCGACCGCCCCGCGCGAGCGGTGCTCGCGGAGCCCATCGGTGGTGTCGATCCAGTCGACGCGGACCGTGCCGATCGCGCGTCCCTCGATCTCGGCCATCAGCACGTCGCGCGCCGCATCGAACCCGTCGGACGCGTGGCGGAAGATGGCTGCGAAGTCGTCGAGCGTGACGCGCTCGCGGACACCGTCATGCGCAAGGTCGGCGTTCGTCAGGCGCACGATCTCGGGCAAATCTGCTTCGCCGGCGTACGGACGCACGACGAGGCCCGGAATCTCGGCCGCTGGAACGGCCGCATCGGTCTGGGTCATGAAGGTAGCTCCTTGTCATCAGGAACGCCGACCGATCGCATCAGCCGACTCGCTTGAGCTTGCCGGTGCGCTTCGCGTAGCGCTCCGCGATGCCGAAGACGTAGACGCCGAGCGGGATGAGCACGATGCCCATGATCACGAGCGGCCACACGTTGTGCAGCAGCTCGGTCACCGGGGTGCCGCGGATCAGCCCCTCGCGGATCCCGTCCAGCACGTAGGTACCGGGCGAGAACTGCGAGACGACCTGCCTCCAGTCGGGCAGGATATCGGTGGTGTAGTACACGCCGCTGAAGAGAAGGATCACCGACTGGATGACGAAGACCATCTGGTCGCCGCGCTCCACGTAGAGGAGCGGCAGGATGGCCGCCATCATGCCGACCCCGACGAAGCTCACCGAGCCGAGCAGGATGAAGACGCCCGCGGTCACGAAGTTGCCGCCGGTGAACTCCAGGTCGAAGAACACGATCATCACGCCCAGGATGATCACCATCTGGATGAGCGCGTAGGTCACCGCGAACAGGGTCGATCCGACGAGCTGCGTGTAACGTCGCACCGGCGCCATGAACGTGTACTCCAGCGTCCCCTCCCAGCGCTCCCAGGTCACGGTCTCGCCGATGAAGCCGAAGACGATCGAGAGGAAGTTCCAGAAGATGGTGCCGATCACCAGCACCTGGAGCAGGCCCGGGTCGTCCTGGGCGACGCCGATGAAGGCCACCGCCAGCGCGGCCGCCAGCGAATACACGAGCCAGGCGACCTCCCAGCCCCAGTAGCGCTTGGTCAGGTTGAAGTTGCGCTCGACGAAGGCAAAGCTCGCCCGCAGCTCGCGCGTTGCAATCGACATCGGTTGATCTCTCTCTGGTGCTCCATTGGACCGATGGACCGGCCCGACCCTCAGCGGGCCCGGGCCGGTCGCATCGCCGGCTCGTTCGCCAGCCGGGCGCCGATGCGCACCAGCCGTCGTCCGATCCAGCGCCGCACGATGCGGCGCTGATGCTGGTCGTTCACCTGGAGGCTCGTGCGGCGCAGTTGCGACTCACGAACCTCAGCGTTCGCTGTCAGCACGATCAGGCTCAGGTTGCTCTGCACGTTCATCACCTCCTCTCTTCATGACTCTTCGTCGTCGTCGTCGTTCTTGTCGTCGTCGTGATCGTCGTCGAGGCTCCTGCCGGTGAACGTCATGAACACGCTCTCCAGCGTCGGCTCCTTGCCGTAGCGCTCCGCCACCATGGCCGTCAGCTCCACGGGGGTGCCTTCCGCGACCACCCGTCCGTCGTTGATCAGCGCGATCCGATCGCAGAGCCGATCGGCCTCGTCGAGGTCGTGCGTGGTCAGCACGATCGTCGCGTCGTGCGTGTCGCGCACCTCCTCGATGAAGGTCTGCACGTCGAGCTTCGATCGCGGGTCGAGGCCGGTGGTCGGCTCGTCGAGCAGCAGCACCGTCGGGCTCGTCAGCAGCGCCCGCGCGATGGCGACCTTCTGCTGCATCCCCCGGCTCATCTGCTCGAGCGGCCGGCCCAGCCGCTTCTCGCCGATGCCCAGGCGGGCGAGGATCGCGATCGCCTCGACGCGAGCCCTCCTCGCGTCCAGGCCGTAGAGGCGTGCCGCATAGGCAAGGTTCTCGTGCGGAGACAGCTTCTTGAAGAAGGCGGCGTCGACGCTCACCCGGTTGATGAGCTGCTTGACCCTCATCTCGTCGCGCTCGACGTCGTTGCCGAAGACCTCGACCCTGCCGCCGTCCAGCGTCAGCAGCGTGCTGACGAGCCGGATGAGCGTGCTCTTGCCGGAGCCGTTGGCGCCGAGGATCCCGTAGATCTCGCCGCGCCGGATCGACATCGTCACCTCGTTGACGGCGATGACGTCCTTCTTCTTCCGGCCCACCACGAACTTCTTCGTGGCACCCTCGATGAGCAGCGCCGGCTGCTCGCCGGGAGGCGGTGGACCGACGCGGCGGACCGGCTCACGCACCGGTGTCGAGACCGGCGCGGGCGTCTTCGGTTGCTTCATGACCTCGATCATTGTCCTGTCCCGTCTGCGTCGTTCACGTGGGCCACAGAGATGAGAGAGCCGCGGCCCGTTGCTCTCAATCCGCGGCTCGTGCATCGCCCCTCTGGGCAACAAAAAACCGTGGACCTGATCCGGCCCACGGCTCGTGGTGTCTGCAGCGGCGGCATTGCCGCCTGGCTTCTACCTCGACCAGGGCACAGATCTCCCGTCGACTCCACTGCCGGTAGGCGCGAGTCGCGGCGCGATGAAGGCGCTCATTGCCATTCGGGTCGCTCCTCTGTGCTGGTTGGTTGATTGGCCGGGCACGCGCAGCGCAGCGTCGGCTGCGGTCCGTGGTGCCGCCGGAGTCTACGACCGCGGCTTGCCCGCTGTCAACCCTCGCGGCGCGGATCGTTGAGGCGGTAGCGCCCATGCGGTTCGGCGGGCGATCGACGGTGTGGACTCCCGACCCGGATCATTCGGCCCTGTTCGCAAAAACCCGGTTCGGCAGTATCGTGTCCTCCCGAGCAGGAGCGACCGAGCAGTGCAGATCAACCGCGGCCTCATCTTCTGGGGCGTGGTCCTCGTGACCGCCGGCGTCGTGGCGCTGGCCATCCAATCGCAGCTGATCCCGTCGGACTCGGCGCGACAGGCGTGGCGCCTCTGGCCACTGCTGCTCATCGTCATCGGCCTGTCGGTCATCGCGTCGCGGACGGCGTTCGGTCCGATCGCCGTGGTGCTGGCCGGCATGGTTACGGGCGGCCTGGCGGGAACACTGGTGGCCGGCGTCCCCGACGGTCTGGAGATCGGCTGTGGCGGCGAGCCGACCGAGTCGATCACCGCGGAGGGCAGCTTCGCGACCGACGGCGCGGTCGACCTGGACTTCAGCTGCGGCGAGCTCGACGTCTCGACGCAGCCGGGCACGGGTTGGACCGTCATCGCCCGCCATGGCGGCGACGAGGAGCCGGAGCTGGCCTCCGACTCCGAGTCGCTGCAGGTGCGTGCCGAGGGCGGCGGCTTCATCGGCTTCACCGACAGCCGCCAGGCATGGGACGTCGTCCTCCCGACGGGCGCCACGTTGAGCCTGAGCGTGGACGCCAATGCAGCCTCCTCGCGGTTGGACCTCGACGATGCTGACGTGTCGACGTTGGAGATCGATGCCAACGCGGGCGATGTCAACGTTGCACTGCCGGGCGCGGAGGTGCGCCAGCTCAGCGTCGACGCCAATGCGGGCTCGATCTCGATCGAGGCCGATGACGCCACCCGGCTCGATGGATCGGTCGGGATGAATGCCGGCTCGCTCGAGCTGTGCATCCCGGATGGGGTCGCCGTGGCGATCACCATCGAGGAGGACAACGTCACGTTCAGCGACAACCTCGACGACAGCGGGCTCACGCGGGACGGCGACACATGGCGTGGCGGCGACGGCGCCTCACCGGCCGTCACCCTGCGCGTGAGTGGCAATGCGGCCAGCTTCACACTCAACCCCGAAGGAGCCTGCGCATGAACCGCCGGCTCACCCGATCCCGGAGCGCGATGATCGGCGGAGTCGCCGCCGGCGTGGCGACATGGATGAATGCCGATCCGGCGCTGGTCCGGATCGCCTGGGCCCTCCTCGTTCCGCTGACGGGCGGAGTGGCACTGCTGGCCTACATCGTGGCCTGGGTCGTCGTCCCCGAGGAGCCGAAGCGCCCCGCGGCCGCGCTCGACGCCGCTGGCGACGCGGAGGCACCTGTCACCGAGGAAGCAGAGCCCCGTCGGATCGACGAGGGCCAGGCCGCGCTCCTCGTCGGCGGCGGCCTGGTCCTGATCGGTCTCTACTTCCTGGTTCGCGAATACCTGCCACGCATTGACTGGAGCTTCGTCTGGCCGCTCATCCTGGTCGGCGTCGGAGTCCTGATCCTGTTGGGCGCCGCCCGCCGGCGGTAGCGATCCGGGCAACGGCTGACATGACCATTCGGCTCCAGCCCCTCACGGCTCGAAGCCCACCCGCCATTGCGGCCTGCCCAGTTCCCGTCAGGTGGCACTGTGGGTGCCGTTAGCGCGCTCTGACGGCGTCGGTTCCGTCAGACGGCA
>JBQTHZ010000020.1:0-3322 GCA_052388515.1 Chloroflexota bacterium
GCCGGCGGCCCGCATGGCGACGCGCCCAGGCGCATCCAGAGTCCATTGGATTAGCCCGCTAGGCCAATAGCAGTAGACTGCCGCCATGCCCCGCGACGCCGACCGCCTCAACTGGGTCCTGTTCGGGGTCCTCGGGCTGCTGTGGGGCAGCAGCTACCTGTTCATCAAGATCGGCGTGGATGCCGGGCTTCAGCCGTTCACGCTGGTCTCGCTGCGGCTGCTCATCGGCCTTGGGTTGCTCGGCGTCGTCGTCGGCGTTGCGCGCGAGTCCTTGCCGCGCGATCCGAGGATGTACGGTCACCTCGTCGTCCTTGGCCTCTTCAGCGTGGCGCTGCCGTTCACGCTCATCACCTGGGCCGAGCAGAGCGTCGATTCGAGCCTGGCCGCGGTCCTGACCGGCGCGGTGCCGCTCTTCGTGATCCCCGTTGCGGCGTTGATGCTCAAGGATGAGGGGGTCAGTGTGAACAAGCTTGTCGGCATCGGCATCGGGCTGGTGGGCGTGGCGATCGTGGTCGGCTTCGACCCGGCGAGCCTGGCAGGAGACGGGCTGATCGCCCAGCTCTCACTGATCGGGGCGTCAGCCTCGTACGCGGTCGGCGGCGTCTACGCGCGGAAGCACGTGCATGGGCTGCGACCGATGATCGCGGCACTCCTGCAGGTCGGGTTCGCGTTGCTCATGGTGGCGATCCCGGCGTTCGTCCTTGAGGGCGCGATCGGCCTGTCCATCCAGCCCGACGCGTTGTTCGCGGTGATCTGGCTTGGCCTGCTCGGGTCCGGGCTTGCCTACCTCGTCTTCTTCCGGCTCCTGGGCCGATGGGGTGCCACGCGGACGTCCCTGGTGGCGTATCTCCTGCCGATCTGGGGCATCGTGCTGGGAGCGATGATTCTCAGCGAGCCGATCGATGCGCGGTTGATCGTCGGCACGGCGTTCGTCATCGGCGGGATCGCGCTCGTCAACTGGCGGCGCGGCCTTCGCCCCACGTTCGGCCGGCGCCGGACTGCAGGAGTCTCAAAAGCCGATAACGAACGAGCGACTGCCTGATCCTCGGTGCCGTTCGGCAGGTTCCCGTCGGCAGTTCTTAGCGCTATGCCGGTCCGGCGAGCCAGCCCCGGCGGTGAGGGAGCCGCTGGTGCCCGGTAGTACAATCGGCGAGTCAGGATCGGCCGGCAATCCCGTGGCTCGAATCGACCGGGATCCCCAACGAGCCAGGGAGATCAAATTCGTGCTTGCGCCCCATGGGCGGCCTGCCCGCCCGTCGTCCCCGCCCAGGTGCGCCGGAGGTACACGCATGGGACACGTACTGCAGAGTGGCCACATCGACGCTCCACCTGACAAGGCTTTCGCCATGGCGATCGACGCCACGCGCATCGCGGAGTGGAACAGCTCGGTTGTCGAGACCAGGGACATCACAGGTTCGCTCGACCGAGTCGGCGCCAGCTACGTCGCGATCCTCAAGCTTGGTGGTCGTCGCCTCGAAGGCAGTTGGGAAGTCAGCAAGGTGGAGAAGCCGCGGCTGCTCGAGATCACCGGGACGGCGCCCGGCGGTGGCCGGGCCACCGCGACCAATCGCTTCGAGCCGGCCGGCAAAGGCACGGACGTCACCATCGAGATCGACTACGACTTTCCCGGTGGCTTCGTCGGCGGCATGGCCGACAAGCTGTTCGTCGAGCGAGCGATCGATCGCGACGTCAAGCACTCGGTGGAGAATTTCAAGGAGATCTGCGAGGCCGAGGTGCGGGTCCCGGCCTGAGCCCTCTCGCCCGACCGTCGATTCGCGACTGTGCTGGGAACCGTCGGCTTCGACGAGAACGGCGAGTCGATGCAACAGGTCGTCACCTTCCACCGCCTCGACTCGGCCCCGGCCGAGGGCGCCGGTGGCTGGGTCATCGTCCGACGCCGGGACTTCGGGCCGGATCCCGACGGGGAACCGTGAGCCACGTAGCGACACCGGTGGAAGGTCGTTGCCGAGCACGCTAGAATCGGATCCGCGTGGCGGAGTAGCTCAGTGGCAGAGCAGGGGACTCATAAGCCCTTGGCCGGTGGTTCGAATCCGCCCTCCGCTACCATTCCCTCGCCCCTCGACGAGCTCGCGGAACGTGTCGTCGTCGGTGCTCGGTCGCTCGGCATTTCCGACGCGGCCCAGCTCGTGCTTGCCGTCTCCGGCGGCCCTGACTCCATGGCGCTGCTGCATGGCGCGGCCAAGGCCGGGCGGTGGCGCCTGACGGTCGCCCACCTCGACCATGGCCTTCGAGCCGACAGCACGGATGACGCCGCCTTCGTCACTGATGCGGCAGCCACGCTGCGCCTCCCCTCGGAGCTGCGCACGACCGACGTCGCCGCGCTGGCGCGCGCGGAGGGCCGCTCGATCGAGGATGCCGGCCGCGAGGCACGCTACCGATTCCTCGAGGAGATCGCGCCCGCCGATGCATGCATCGTGACCGCCCACACGGCCGACGACGCGGCCGAGACGGTGCTGCTGAACCTGCTGCGCGGGAGCGGCCTGGCCGGCGTGCGCGGCATCCCGGCGCGCCGCGGCCGCATCGTGCGGCCCCTGCTGAGCCAGCGGCGCGCGACGCTGCGTGCGCTCCTGGACGCGTCTGCCATCGCCTACCGACTGGATCCGTCGAACGACGACCCGGCGTACCTGCGCAACCGGGTGCGCGGCGAGCTGCTGCCGTTGCTCGACCAACTGCGGCCCGGCGCCGTGGACCGCATCGGTCAGTTCGCCCGGCTGGCCGCCGATGATGACGAACTGCTCGATGACGTGGCGGCGGCCGAGCTGGTACGCCGAACCACCGTGGATGGAGCCATCGACTGGCACGACCCGCCGGCAGCGGCGCTCGGTCGTCGGGTGCTTCGCCTTGCCATCGGTGCGCAGGCACCCAGCGCCGAGCGGCTGGAGGCCCTGCTGGACGCCGCGGCCGGTGACCGTGGCGGGATCCAGATCGAGCTCGGAGGCGGCCGCACCGCATCTGTCAGTGAGCGGAGGATCCGGATCGGATGATCCATGCGCGGACACGGTTCGTATCTGGTACGTGGACCGGTACTGATGAGGGTGTTTGTTCGGCCGATCGGCCGCACCTATACTTGCCCGGCTCGGGACGTGCAGTCTCGGGCTGGTGACGGCCGCAGGCCGGTCACCGATCGCACGGAGGCGAAAGTAGACACACGTTGACAAGCCGCATCGTTCGCAACAGCGTCGTGCTCGTCGTCCTGGCCGTCTTCGGACTGGCCGTTCTCTGGACGTTCATGGGCAATGGCGAATCAGCCACCGACTACAGGTACGGTCAGCTGATCGAGGACGCGCGTAACGGAGACATC
>JBQTHZ010000021.1:0-12286 GCA_052388515.1 Chloroflexota bacterium
CTCAGTCGCGAAGGACGGCCCGGCGCTGCGCGATGAGCCGCAGGAGCGGCGGGCTCCACGCTCGACCGCGGAGCGACCAGGCCACGGCGGCCATGGCGAGCAGCGCCCCGGCGACCAGCTTGAGACCGGAGGCGCTCACGAGCTCGCCGCGCTCCCCCTGCGGCGGATCCGGGAACTGGAAGCCGTAGTTCCACGGCGGCAATGCGCGCGCGGCGTTGATGTACCAGTCCGGCATGGGCAGGGCGGCGCCGAGCGGGAACACCAGGACGCCCACGACGACCACCAGGGCGAGGTAACCCACCGCGAGCTCGCGCCAGGCCGGCCGGCGCAGGAGCTCGTCGACGACATAGGCGACCGCCACCATGGCGAACATGACAGCGGTCAGGTAGTGATACGCGAACGAGGCGCGCTCGATCCGCGTCCAGGGTGCCATCTGGAAGGCGAAGGCGGCCACCAGCAGCACCAGGGCGGCGGAGCGTCGCTTCCAGGCCAGGAAGGCGCAGGCCACGATGGCCGGCACGCCGGCCCACAGCAGGATGGGGTTGCCGCCGTTGTAGATGACGGCGATCTGCTCCGCGTCGTAGGTGCCGTTGAAGAACCAGGTCGGCTTGAGGCCCAGGGGCCAGCTCCACCACGGCGAGGAGCTGGCGTGTCCCGCGGTCAGCCCATAGTGATAGCCGAACATCTGGGCGTGCAGCTCCTCGAGCGACCACCCGTAGCCCGGGCCGGCGTCGGGGCCGGCGAACACGTGTCCGAGCTGCAGGTAGGGAAGGTAGCTCAGCGCGTACACCGTCAGCGGGATGACGAGCAGGCAGGCACCGATCCACGACCATGCGAAGCCACCCATCTCGCCGGGCTGCTGCCAGCGCGCGTCGGAGCCTGGATGGCGCAGTGACAGCCAGGCTCTCCAGGCGATCAGCGCGCTCGCTGCGCCGAGCATGACCCAGGCGGGCCATGCCGCCTGCGCGCCTCGCGCCAGCACCCCGAACAGCACCTCGACGGCACTGCCCGGCGTGCGGCCCTCGACCTGGCCATAGCCCACTGCGAAGGCGAGGCCCACCACGCCGACGACGACGCCGGTTGCCGGCAACGCCAGCTTCACGCTGCGAAGATCGAGGCGGATCGGCCGCGCGTGCACGATCGCCAGGGCGACGGCCAGCACGAGCACCATGGTCGCGAGGAACGGCCAGGGCGCGCCGATGCCACCCACGACGGTGGCGAACGCGACGAGCGCCACCAGCACCAGTCGGCCGAGGCTCGAGCGCGCCAGGACGAGAATCCATATGCCGGCCAGCGCGTAGAAGCCGACCCACTTCGTGGCAGCCGCCAGGCCGATGAGCACGCCGACCAGCGGCAGCACCCACCAGGCGCCGCGCGCCCAGCGGCCGGACCAGATCTGCCAGAAGGCGAGGTAGGCGGCAACGATGAAGACGGTCACGAACATGTCGTTCATCGCGATGCGACTCATGACGTAGCTCATGCCATCGATCGCGACGAAGCCGGCCGCGAGGACCGCGATCCGGCGACGACCGAACATCGTGGCTGCGAGCAGGTAGACGAGCGCCACCAACAACGCGCCGAAGACGACGCCGGCGAGGCGCCATGCGAAGGCGTTGCTCCCGGCGTCGAGCCGGACGAGTGCACCCTCCCCCGTGCTCAGGAGGAGCCGGGCCCGGTCATCGGCCTGGCTGTCGGCGCTGACGTCGAAGGCCATCGCCAGAACCGGCGACGCGAGCTCCGTCTGGTCGAAGGCCGCGAGGCCGGCGCTCGTATCGTTGCGGTCGTCGATGTGCGGCTCGATCGGCCAGACCGCCGGCACCCCGTCCCCGGAGACGCCGGCCACGTAGACGAGGTTGGCGATCGGCTGGTAGCCGATGAGCGATGGCGCGCCCGGCAGCGGCACCAGGTCGGTCAGTGTCTGCGCATCGGCGTCGAAGGAGGCCAGGCCACCGGCGGTTGCCGGGTGCTCGTCGTTGGCGGCCACCGCGCCGGTGATCGCGAGCAGCTGCTGGTCCTCTCCGCTCCCGCGGATGGCGAGTGGACCGACGAGTGGCGCGTCCACTGCGATGACGCCCAGTTCGCCGCCGTCGGCGTCGAGCACCGGCGCGAGCGTCGTGCTGTCGAGGAAGACGACCGCGTTGCGCGCGGGATCGGTGGCGGCCACGAAGCCGGTGCCATCCTCGATGGCGCGAACCCAGGCGACGCCGCCGTACGAGCCGCCGCCGGACGCCAGAATGGTGTCGGTCGCCTGGTCGATGACGGCGATCCCGCCCGGACCGCGCGCCAGGATGACATCGGCGTCGCGTGGAACCTCGATCTGGCTCACGCCCGCGAGGTCTGTCACGATCGCCGGACCTGCCGGCGGACCGCGTCCCTCCGGCGAGGCGAGCAGGCCGGCGAGCTCGTAGCTCTCGACCGTGCCTGAGTCGGCGCGTCCGACCAGGAGCAGCGGGGCGTCCGGGTCATAGGCGAGGGTCGCTACCGGTCCACCGGCCTCCCAGCGCGCGACTTCTTCGCCCGTCTCCGCGTCGGTCGCGACGATCGTCGAGCCCGCGGCTGGCACGGTGAACGCGAGCGATTCGTCGTACCCAACCGATGCGCGGCGCGGCGCAACCGCGAGGGCGGGGGAAGGCGCATCGAGCGCACTGCTGCCGACGACCTTGTTGGGATCGGCGACGACGATGCCACCGGCAATCAGGTACTTGGCCAGCATCGGGTGCGTCCACTCGTACACGTCGCGATCCCAGCCGTTCTGCCAGTTGCTGATCCACTCGGCCGCGGAGCGAGCGTGGTACACCTCGTCGAAGTGGTGCCCGCGCGGCACGTCGAGCCGCCATAGCCGGAAGACGAGTGCGAAGGCCACGAGCCCAAGAAGCAGCAGGGCGTCACGCCGATCGAGACGTCGAGCCGGCTCGTCCAGGTATGCGTCAGCCGGATTGCGAGCCAGCCATCCGAAGAAAGGCGCGGGCCGCGGTGCCGGCTCGCCCCCCGGATCGGCGGCCCACTCCTCGGCGTCGGGCGCGCGTTCTGGGCCCCCAGCGGTGGGTCGCATCGGCACACCCTCCGGGTCTGGCCGCAGGATGCTCGCGAGAGCCCGCCACGCCACCACGCCGAGCAGGGCCACGGCAATGAGCGACAGGAGCCAGATGCCTCCATCGGTCAGGAGCGTGCTCGTGAGGAAGGGGTCCTGGGGCATCGGGTCACCGTGTGCTCCCGGATTGATGATGCTTCCGGCCCAGGACCAATCCTCCGTATAGACCCAGTAGATGTTGGCGAAGAAGGAGACGCTGAGCGCCGCGTAGATCCACGGCCAGGCCCGGCCGGAGAAGACGAGCGGTGCGGCAAGGGCCAGCGCCGGGAACAGGTAGCGCTCATGCACGCGGGTCGGGAGCACGAAGAACGCGATGGCCACGAGCAGCGATGCCAGCAGGATCCCGCGCAGGTCATCGCGCCGCGCGACCACGGTCAGTGCGAGCAGCGCCACCGCGGCGAAGAGCAGGGTCCCGACGTGCTGCCAGCTGAGCTGGACCGTGCCGAGGACCATCGCCACGCCGGCGTCGTCGCCTCGCTGGAACGTATCCCCCAACCCACTCCACGGGTTGCGCCACAGGTTGAAGGCATTGATAGTGAGGCCGTCATAGGTGGTGGCCGCCTCGACGAACTTGCCGATGAGGCTGGCGTTCGGATCCGGCGCCGGCAGGACGCCGAGCAGCCCCCGTGGATCGCCGCCTTCGAGCGGAGCGTAGAGCGTCATCCCGAACGGCAGCATGAGGAGCGTGAGCGAGCCGATGGCGACCGCGAGCGAGGTCAGCACCCGCAGCGGGTCCCTGCGGTCACGGTGGTCCGGGTCGCTGGAGCGCCCCAACAGGTGGCGGCGCAGGCCGACGATCAGCACGATGGGAATGAGGAACGCGAACTGGAACTTGACGAGCATGGCAACCACGGCGCCAAGGGCGGCGACCTCCGTCCAGCCGCGGGCCAGCGCATAGATGGTGGAGAGCAGGACGAGGGTGCCGACCGAGTCGATCTGGCCCCACACCGCCGAGTCGAAGATCGTGCCCGGATTGAACAGGTAGACGGTGGCCGCGGCGATGCCGAGCCTCTCGGGGCTCACCGTGAACCTGGTGCGGTCGACGAGCTCGCCTCCCCAGCGCCGGCAGATGACGAACAGGAGCCAGGCAACGCCGATGTCGGCGAGGATGCCGGGGATCTTCACCAGGCCTCCGGTCGCGTTCATCGTTCCACCGGTCGCGTCCGGGCCGAGGAGCGGCCCGAGCGCGCCGCCGATGGCCCCGAGGCCCCAGAGCACGTACATGTAGCCGGGCGGATAGTCGCTGAAGTAGCCTGCCTCGTAGAATTCGGATGGCCCGACGCTTGCTAGGCGAATGCCCCAGGCGGTGAAGGCGCCGATGTCGTTCGACAGGCCGCTGCGCGGCAAATAGACGCCGGCGATGAAGACGCGCAGAGCGAGGCCGAGGACGAGGAGCGTCGTGAGGATCGTGCCGGCGTCGAGCCGCCGAATGAGATCGAGTACCCCCACGCCCCGTCGGCCGACGGGGCCACGGGCCATCAGGTGCGGCGCCCTCGAAGAGAGCGCCCTGTCGTCATGCACGCCAAGGTGGCGGTGAGTATACATCGAGCTTCCGACGGCCCCGGTGAGGGCCGGGTTCCATCGGCGCCGGAGCGTCGCAGGAGGCGCTGGATCCCGTACAGCGACAACACGGTCGCGTTCGCGGCGGGCTTCGTGGTGCTCCTCGCGTTCGGGATCTACCTACGGACCATGCTCCCCTCGACCGGCTTCTGGGATACCGGGGAGGCGCAGACCGTGCCGCCGACGCTTTCGATCTTCCACCCGACGGGATTCCCGATGTACGCGATGCTCGGCTGGTTGTGGAGCCAGCTGCCGATCGGCGAGGTCGCCTGGCGCATGAACCTCCTCTCCGGGGTCTCGGTCGCCCTTGCGTCGGGGTTGGTGGTGCTCATCAGCGGGCACCTCATCGCCGAGCGCGACCGTGGCCTGCGCGCGGCGGCGGCCGGGGTCGCGGGCGCCGCCTTCGCGTTCGCGTCGGAGCCCTGGGAGAACGCGACGCGCGCCGACGTGCATGCCATCAGCATCCTGTCGGTCACCCTCGTCGTGTGGCTGCTCTTCACCTGGCGCGCGGCCGAGCGTGACGGTTCGCCGCGGGCAGGACGCTGGCTCGTCGGAGCAGCCCTGGCGTTCGGGCTCGGCCTCGGCGTGCACCCCGTGATCGGCCTGTTCGCCTTCGGCATCGCGGCCTGGCTGTTCGTGGTGGACCGAGGGTTCTGGCGCCGGTGGCGGCTCATCGCGCTATGTGCGGCGGCCGTCGCCATCGGCATCGGCTCATTCGCGTACATCTGGCTGCGCGCGATCACCGATCCGGAGCCACCGCTGTTCTACGCCCGGCCGGATACCATTGAGCGCGTCCGATATCTCGTGCTGGCCGAGCAGTTCAGCGGACTCTTCCGTGACTTCCGCGAGCCACTCGCCGATATCGGGCAGAAGTGGGCCGACGCCGAACGCGTGCTGGCGGCCCAGTTCGTGGCGCCCGGTTGGCTGCTGGTCGCCATCGGTGCGGCGATCGCCGGCTCACGGTCGCTCGGCACGCTCGCCGTGCTGGGCCTCTTCGTGGTCGGCAACATCTTCTACTCGATGAACTTTCGCGACGGCGATATCGACCGCTACTACATGCCGACGGTGGCCGTGCTCGCCCCGCTGCTCGGCGTCGCGCTGGCTGCCATCGCGATGGCGTGCGCCCAGGCGGTGGCCGAGGTGGGGAGGCGGCTGACATCCGGCGTCGAAGCGCGCCGCCGGCTCGGCGCACTCGGCGGCGCGCTGGTACTCGGGCTCGGCGCGCTGCTGCCTGCCGCATCACTGGTGACCGGTTATGGCGCCCACGACCAGAGCCACAACCGGGATGCCGACGAGTGGGTCGCATCGGTCCATGCGTTGCTGCCGCCCAACTCGGTCGTCGTCAGCTGGTGGAGCTACAGCACGCCTCTCTGGCACCACCGCTGGGTGCTCCACGAACGGCCTGACCTGACCATCATCGACGAACGCGACATCCTGGACGAGGGGTACCGTACGATGAACAACGCGATCCGCGCCCACTTCGGCAGGCGTCCGGTGTACGTCGTCCTCCCGGGCTGGGAGCGCGAGCGGGTCACCGAGCGCTGGGAGATGAGCACGGTGCCCACGCTGCCCGGATTCACCCGCCTGCTTCTCGTCGAGGGTCCTGCCACATGACCGATCCCTCCCGGCCGCGACTCACCTTCTTCTTCCCCGCCTTCAACGAGGAGGAGAACGTGGCCGAGACGGTGCGGCGCGCACTGGACGAGATCGGACCGCTGGTGGATGGCTCGATCGAGGTCCTCGTGGTCGACGACGGCTCAACCGACCGAACGCCCGCGCTCGCCGATGCGCTGGCCGCGACCGATCCGCGCGTGCGCGTCCACCACCAGGAGAATCGCGGCTACGGCGGCGCGCTGAGAGCCGGGTTCGCCAACGCGTCCGGCGAGCTCATCGGCTTCAGCGATGGGGACCTTCAATTCGACCTGGGCGAGATGTCGCGCCTGGTGGATCGCCTGGCAGACACGACCAGGAAACCGGTCGCTGCGGTCATCGGCTACCGGATCAAGCGGCGCGATCCGCCGCATCGGATCGTCATCGCCAAGACCTACAACGCCATCGTGTCACTGCTCTTCGGGCTGCGCGTGCGGGACATCGACTGCGCCATGAAGCTCTTCCGGCGAGAGGTCTTCGACGGGCTGCCGCTCGAGACCGACTCGCCGTTCCTGTCCGCGGAGCTGCTCATCAAGCTGCGGGCGCGCGGCGAACGGTACGCCCAGATCGGGGTCAACCACTATCCGCGGGCGGCGGGCACGAACACCGGGGCGTCGTTCCGCAAGATCCTGCGCACGTTCCGCGACATCGGGAAGCTGCGCCTTGCCCTCTGGACGCGGCGGTCCGAGGTGCTGGGGCCTCCGCGGCGATGAAGGAGTGTCGGCTTCAGCTCTCCTCGGCGGGAGGTCCCTTCTCACCGGAGAGGTCGACGTCGAGCGAGTTGACGAACTCGCGGAAGACGGCGAGGCGCTCCTCCTCCTCGGCGGTGCCGACCTCCGTGCTATCCGGTTCGACGCCGGCCTCGTCCAGGACACGCTCATCGACGTAGATGGGTGATCCCGTGCGCACCGCGACCGCGATCGCATCCGAGGTCCGGGAGTCGACCTCGTTCTCCTCGCCGCTGGCATTCTCGACGTAGAGGCGCGCGTGATAGGTCCCGTCGATCACGTGGGTGACGACGACGCGGCTGATGCTGGCGCCGAGCGATGCGAGCACGCTGACCATGAGATCGTGGGTGAGCGGGCGCTCCGCCGACAGGCCCTGGAGCCGCATCGCGATGGCGTTGGCCTCCGATGGACCGATCCAGATCGGCAGATATCGGTCTCGCTCGGACTGCTTGAGGATCACCACGTGCTGGCTGGAGAGCATGTGCACACGCACGCTCTCGACCACCATCTCGATGAGCCGCACCCTGCCGAACGGCTGCTCCGCCATGGATCGATTCTAGCGCCGGCTACTCGAGCACGAGCCGCAGGACGCCGTCCGCGGTCAGGAGGAAGGCCACCGGCGGACCGTCACTGACCGACGCCACTGAGATGCCCCGGGCGTCCGCGAGCGCGGCGGCCGCCCGTCCGTCGGCGGGGGCCAGCCATTGGCGGACGAAGGCGCCATCGGCCCGCTGGAACGCGATGATGCGGTCGTTGGCCGCGTCATACACGTACAGGAAGTCGCGGTCGCCCACGGTTGCGCCATCGAGGAATCGGTAGTCGAGCTGTGGTCGCAGGTCGGCGTCGGGCGGCCGATCCAGCGAGTAGTCCGCCTGGTCGCGCGGGGAGCCGAAGTCGACCCGCGTGACGGTATCGTCGTGGAGCAGCCAGGCATTCACGTCCACCCGCAGGTCGCGCGCATCGCGGGGATCGAGGTCGGGGGCCTCGGTCAGAAACGGCTCGGCCGGCTGAGGGTAGGTGACCGGGATGACCGCCGGCGGGACCCATCGGTCGATCTCACCGCTGGCGCCGTTTACGATGTAGAGGTTGAAGATCTCGAGCGGTGGCCGATGCTGAAGTGCGCCGATCAGGGTCGTGTCGGGGGTGATCTCGGACACGCCGGCGAGGGGCATCTGGCGTGGGATCCGCTCGGCGAGGTCGATGCGCCACGCCGTGCGCTGGCGATCGATGACAACGACATCGGTGGCAGCAGTGGCCAAGAGCCACGGATCGCCCGGTGTCTCGCCGGTCTCCAGCGCCAGGCCCGCGCGATAGATCACGGTCACGCTGCCGTCGGCCGGGTCGGCTCGCACGATCCTGCCGCGGCCGGCGTCCATGATCCAGAGCGACCCGTCGCTCGCGGCCACCATGTCGGCAGGGTCGACGTCCTCGAGGCTGGCGGCGAGGTCGACGACGGAATCGGGTGCAGCGACGCGCGCGACCTGGTACAGGGCGTCGAGGCGGCGGTCGATCCTTCGTCGAAGCGGAGCCAGCTCCTCGTCGTCGACGCCGACGCTGGACGCGCGCAGCACCGCGGCATGGGCGTCCGCCAGGAGCTCGATTGCGCGATCCGGATCCCGGTCCACCAGGTCGACTCCGTCGACACGGTCCTCGACCGCACCGACCAGCTCGACCGCATCGGAGATGGACTCACGGGCGATGCTCGCACGGGGGATGGCGTCGGTCGGATGGGCGCTCGGAAGCCCAGCCACGGTCGATCCGACCGCCAGGAGTCCCGCGACGACCGCCATGCCGGCCAGGCCCAGGCGTCGTCGGCGGCCCTGGTCGCGCTCCGCGGTGCGCGGGATGGTGCGCGGATACTCGGGCTTCCGTCGGGGCACGAACGCGAGGACCCAGCCAATGACCGTCAGCAGGCCGCGTCCGAGGGCCGACCTGGCGCCCTCCGCGGTATCGCTCGCGCGATGGAGACCGCGGCCGATCGCGTCGGCCAGCGGCACCGGGCTCTGGTCGGGCAGCCCGGCGAACGGCTCGGCCGGACGCACCGGCTCGAGGTGGTGGGTGGTCGCCGTCGTGGGAAGCTCGGTCACCTCGACAGCCAGGATGCCGTCGGACCCCGACCCGCCGCGGATGGCGAAGACATGCTGAAGGTGCTCGACGGCCTGTGCGGGCCGCATGCTGCCGAGGGAGCGTTTGAGCTCTTCCACCCCGACGACGTGAGCGAAATGGCGGCTGACCAGCGCAATCCGGTCGTCGGCGGCAAGGGCGCCGTGCCAGGTGTAGGGCTCGACTTCGAGTGCCTCGCCGAGCGTCGCGGCCACCCGGCGCCGGCGAACCCTCGGGTCCTCTTCGGTCACAGCGGGTGGAGGCGGAACCTCGTACATGCGGCCATCGCGCACGATGACCGCGCTCGCCGGACCCAGCTTGACGGCGTGCGCCTCGCGGCCACGTACCACGACCGCCACGATGCCAACCCCCGCGCGCCGTGGAATCCCGAGCCGCTTGCGGCCGTGGTAGAGGCGCCGGTTGGCACCGGCCAGGGCACGCGCCAGGGAAACCGTGACCCCGGCCGAAAGGTCGTAGTAGTAATCGCGCTGGATGGCGTCGAGGGCCTCGCGCGCCGCCTTCGCCAGTGGCGCGCTGCCGCCGGTGAGCTGCGCCAGGAGGAAGAGGCTGCCCTTCGTGCGCGCCAGCGCTCCGACAGCCGGCTCGTGGAAGGTGGCGAGGTCGAATGCGTCCGTTGGCCGCTCCTCGGCGGACGGAAGTCCGATCCTGGTTGCGACGCGGTTGCTCATGCGGACGCGGGTGCTCGTGGATGGGTGCTCGTGCGCCGATTATAGGGTCCGGTCGGTCCCCTCTCGACCCACCGATACGGCCAGTCCGATCAGCACGATGGTCGCCCCCGGGCGTCCGCGCATGCGATCGTTGACGGCCCAGGTCAGCGCCTCTGCGCGCAGGGTCAGCTCCTGGGCGAGCATCGCGTCGGATGCCTCGACGTGCGCGGTGCCTCCGGTCACCCGCCGCACCCGACTGGTGAGCGGCCCGCGCTGCAGGCGGGCCTCGGCCACCACCTCGCCCCATGCCACGCGCACCTGCGCCAACGCCAGCTGCTCATCGGCGGTCGCGCCCATGGATGCCGTCAGCGCTCGCCGGACGGCCGCGCCGGCCTCCTCGCGCCGGCTCATCCCTCCCGCTCCAGCCGACCGAGCTCGATCCGCCAGACGGCGGCATGCCGGCGGCGAGCCGCCTCGAGCGTCGCGGGGTCGGCGGTCGTCACGATCACCTGGCCGCGATCCGCCAGAAGGTCCGAGAGCCGTGTGGCGCGGTCGGGGTCGAGCTCGCTGAACACGTCGTCGAGGAGCACGATCGGCCGCGGTCCTTCGGACCCCAGGAGGTCCGTCTCCGCCAGCTTCATGGCCAGAATGATCGTGCGCTGCTGTCCGCGGCTGGCATGGCTGGCAACGTCTCGTCCGCCGAGCGCGGCGCGCAGGTCGTCGCGCTGGGGTCCGACGAGGCTGACGCCGTTCCATGCCTCGCGCCGACGGACGCTGGCGATCCGGCGCCGGTACGCCTCCACGAGCTCGTGATCGGGCGGCATGCGGATCGCGGGATCACAGCGCTCCGGCCACGCCTCCTTGAGCCCATCGAGGTACGCCAGGCCGACGCCCGTCCCGCGCTCACCATCCGAGGCCACCGCGCCATGCAACGGACCGATGCGCGTGACGAGATCCGCCAGCACTTCGAGGCGCGCCCGCATGACCCGGGCACCGAGGAGGGCGAGCTGCTCGTCCCAGAAGTCGAGACGGTCGATGGGTGCTTCCTCGGCGCGGATGGCGCGCAGGAGCGCATTGCGCTGGGTGACGATGCGCGCCACCTCGACAAGATCACGTGCCGCGCGGCGATCCCGCTGCGCCACGATGGTGTCCAGGAAGCGCCGACGGTCCGACGGCGAACCGACGAGCAGCAGCATCTCCTCCGGGCGGAACAGCACGACCCGGGCGACCTCGCCCAGGGTCGTCGACCGGCGGGGCACGCCGTTGACCATGAGCCGCTTTCGGATGCCGGGGGCGGGCTCGATACCGGGCACGACGAGCTCGACGGTCGTTCCGCCGCCGGAGGTACCGCCCGACAGCTCGAGCCGAACGCGCGCAAACGGGGCTCCATGGCGAACCAGATCGGCGTCGACCCCGGCGCGGTGCGAGCGCCCGACGATCGTGGCGTGGATCGCCTCGAGCAGGTTCGTCTTGCCGGTTCCATTCCGGCCGGCGACCACGGTGAGTCCACTGTCGGGGGTGAGCTCCGCGGCCGAATAGCTGCGGAAGTCAGTGAGTGTCAGCCGCGTCAGCTCCATCGTCGCATCGGCGGCGCGCGGCGCGGCGCGCAGGGCCATGGACGCGTCTACGACGCAGTCCGGACCGGCATGATGACGTGAACGTAGTCGTCCTTGCCGATGCCACGGATGACGCCGGGGGCGAGCGGGCCGGAGAGCTCGAGCGCGGCCTCGTCGGAGCCGAGGTTGCTGAGCACGTCGATCAAGTAGCGCGCGTTGAACGCGATGGCGGTGGGCGAGCCCTCGATGGCCGCGTCGACCGTATCGGCATTGTCGCCGACGTCTGCGGCGTGCGCGGTGATGGCCACGCCCGAGCCGTTGGCCTCGTCACCACCGATCTCGATCTTGACGATGTTGGCGCTGTCGCGGGCGAAGATGCTGGCGCGCCGCGTGCCGGCCAGGAAGGCCTCGCGATCGATGACGGCGCGCGAGCTGTGCGACGCGGGAATGACCGGCTCGTAGTTCGGGAACTGGCCCTCGATCAGCCGGCTGACGAGATCGATGCCCTCGACATGGAAGAGCACCTGGCTCTTGTTCGGGGTGACCGTGATCTCGATCGGCTTCTCAGCATCGGGAAGGACGCGCATGAGCTCGGCGAGCGAGCGGCCGGGCACGACGATCGTGATCTCGGGATTGACCGGCTTGTCGAGGGTGAGGGTGCGGACGGCAATACGGTAGTTGTCGGCTGCGGCCAGGGTCATCCGGTCACCTGCAAGCTTGGTGAGGACGCCGGTGAGGATCGGGCGGCTCTCGTCGGATGCCGCCGCGAACACCACCTCGCCGAGTGCCTCCCGCAGGACGCGGGCATCCACGCTGGTCGCCGGCGCGTCACCGATGGCGGCCACCACGGGAAATTCGTCGGCCTCGATGCCCTTGATGCTCGAGCGATTGTTTCCGCATGTCAGCTTGAGCGTCCGGTCCTTCGGCGAC